>CAMPHD010000176.1 GCA_946885765.1 uncultured Thalassospira sp. | reverse complement strand
GCTTTTACATTCTGTGAGCTGGCGCCTCCTGGCGGGACCTTCCGGGAAGATATGGTTCTCCTACCACGTATGTCCGATGGGGAGAGCGTGGCATCTGGCGGGGAATATTCGAGGCACTGGTAACAGAACGTGAAGGTGCCCTTATCTTTATCGACAGTTCTATTGTGAAGGCTCACCATGTAGTGGTCGGGTCAAAGAAAGGGGAGCTGGCAGAAGGTATTGGACGCTCTACGTAACGGCAGGACAAGTAAGGTTCACGCCGCTACGTCGTCTTGTTAGGTCTCATTTCGCTTTTTTCAACCTGATCCACAACGACCAATTTAAAGCCCATATTGTAATCACGTTGCGTCCGCTTACATTGCGTATTTCCTGCCTTACAGATTACCTTCTCCTCTTGGTGACAACGTATTTCAAGACGAGATACAGCCAGACAAAAAGGCCGGTGCATGCACCGGCCTTTTCGATCAGTTGCGGTCGTCTTATTCGGCGGCTTTGACTTCGGCATTGCTGCGGATTGCAGCATCGCGAACATCGCCATCGACATGTTCTTCGAACTTAGTGAAGTTCTTTTCGAACAGGCTGGTCAGGTTTGCGGCAGCCTTGTCATAGGCTGCCTTGTCCGACCAGCTATCGCGCGGGTTCAGGACTTCTGCCGGGATATCACCGCAAGCGGTCGGATATGCCAGACCGAAATACGGATCGGTGGCGAAGTCTGCATTTTCAAGTTCGCCATTCAGCGCCGCGTTAAGAAGGCCTCGGGTATAGGCGATCTTCATGCGCGAACCAACGCCATAGCCACCACCCGACCAGCCGGTATTGACCAGCCAGCAATTGGCCTGATGTTTTTCCATCAGTTCACCAAGCAGTTTGGCATAAGCCGACGGATGACGCGGCATGAACGGTGCACCAAAGCATGCGGAAAACGCCGCGGTCGGCTCCTTGACACCCTTTTCGGTGCCAGCAACCTTTGCGGTGTAACCCGACAGGAAGTGATACATTGCCTGTGCCGAAGTCAGCTTGGCGATCGGCGGCAGAACGCCAAACGCATCGCAGGTCAGCATGATGATGTTTTTGGGATGACCGCCACGACCGTTTTCCGATGCATTCGGGATGAATTCGATCGGATAGCTTGAGCGGGTATTTTCGGTGTGACGTGCATCGTCGAGGTCAAGCTCACGCGATTGCTTGTTCATCACAACGTTTTCCAGAACCGTCCCGAAGGTTTCGGTTGTGGCATAGATTTCCGGTTCGGCTTCTTTCGAAAGCTTGATCACCTTGGCATAGCAGCCGCCTTCGAAGTTGAAGACGCCGTCTTCGCCCCAGCCATGTTCATCATCACCGATCAGAGTGCGCGATGCATCGGCCGACAGGGTGGTTTTGCCGGTGCCCGACAGGCCAAAGAAGATCGCCGTGTCGCCGTCCTTGCCCATATTGGCCGAGCAATGCATCGGCATGACGCCTTTGGCCGGAAGAATATGGTTAAGAACGGAGAAGATCGATTTCTTCATTTCGCCGGCATACCAAGTGCCGCCGATGATGACCATTTTGCGTTCGAACGACACCATGACGAAGACTTCGGAACGGGTGCCGTCAACTTCCGGATCGGCCTGCAGGCCAGGGGCATGCAGAATGGTGAATTCCGGAGCGAAATCGCGAAGTTCTTCTTTCTGCGGCTGGATGAACATGTTGCGTGCAAAAAGATTGTGCCATGCATTTTCGTTGATCACGCGAACCGGCAGGCGGAAACGCGGATCGGAACCGGCATAGCAGTCCTGAACGAACAGTTCTGTACCCTGGAAGTAAGCGCGCACTTTCTGATACAGGCGCTCGAATACTTCCGGGCTGACCGGGCGGTTGACATCGCCCCAATCGATTTCGTTCTTGGTGCCTTCCTCTTCGACGATGAAACGGTCCAGCGGGGAACGACCGGTATGTTCACCGGTCAGCGCAACAAATGCGCCACCCTTGGCAATTTTGCCTTCCTGACGACGGATCGCATGTTCGTAGAGGCCGGCAGCGTCCAAATTCCAGTGAACGGCGCCAAGATTCTTGAGGCCATGAGTTTCAAGGCCTACACGGCTGACAACGGGTCCTGATTGCAGCACGGATCTCTCCTGGTGGGAATTGAGTCTGGGGTTAATAGTCAATTCTACACAATCGGTATGTGGGTTAACCGGTTGCGTCGCGACATATTGTTACAAAGGTGTCTCAAAAGCAACCTGTCCTTTGGCTCAATACCAAGGAAAACGTAGATGTTTTTGCGTTTGCGAAAAGTCACCTTTCGAAAGTGACAATTAAATCTTCATTGCCCAAATCAGGCCATCTGACCGCGCGCTTTTTTACACATTTCGACCAGAATATCGCGCGCATCACCGGGGCTGCGGATCGTTTCGCCAAATTCGATGCGCAAAGGACGGGAATCGGCAGAATTGCATTCCAAATCCATTCCATCGCAGTCAATCGCCACCATTTTCCAGTCGTCGTTTCTATCCTGATCGGTGAAATGTTCGACAATATCGGCTATGGCGTCGGCATGGTCGGTATTCATATGTTCGATCACATCGCCATGGCCTGCGATCAGCGACTGACAGCCGTCGATAATGAACTGGTCGCCTTTCAGCCGTCGTTGTCTACCAAAACCGCCGACCCAGTAAACGGCTTCGACCGTGATGTGATAAAAGCCAAAATCGGCGAAATCTGCATACTGGGCAGCATCGGGATGTACTTGCAGGTATCGCCGCCGTGTTTCGGATGTGTGATCGGCAACTGCCCGGCCAAAGATCGTCAGTCTGGCGTTATCCGTATTGATCCTATCGCTTTGTCCATGATCGATATTGTCGTCGGTAAACAGTAGGGACAGTCGCGGATCACTTTGCAAATGACGGGTATGATCCGCCAGATCGGAAATCAGCAGGATGGGGCTGCCATCAATATGGGCGGCAGGAACGACCATTGATGTTACCGGCCAGCCATCGCCAACCTGTTTGTGATCGCAGGAGGTCGTGGCAATGACTGCATGTGTGGCACGTCTTGTCATGCGCCGGAGTTCTGCCGCGGCATTTCCGTTGTGGTGTGCAATGTCCGACATGCAGTGTGTCCCTTTGATAAACAGGGCTTTTATTTGGGGTTGGTTGTTGCCGTCCGCAATGTTTGGTCTGGTTGGATTACAGATCGCTGTTTCCGGTCGTGATGAGCGGTGCGGTCGTGGCGGAAAGACGACGTTTGCGGACGGTTTCCAGCACCCGTTTTTTGCTCCCGTCGCTCATGCCCATCCATGCACCGATTTCATCGCCCGTGCGAAAGCATCCGGTACAGTAACCGGCGGCCGAGTCAAGAACGCAAACACCAATACAAGGGGATTTGACAGGCATGGTTTTCCAAATCTGGTAACGGGATTGATTGTCTGCATAGAAAACACAAAGCCCGCCAGGATCAAGAGGGTAATAATCCGGCGGGCTTTGTTATGTGTGGTAATGGGGATGTGAACGTTCCTAGAGGCGGTCAAACCAGTTGCGGACCTGCCGGTCGGCCTCTTCGCGTTTAACGCCGTAGGCTTCCTGAACCAGACCAACCAGTTTTTCCTGCTGGCCTTCGATCTGATCAAGGTCATCGTCGGTGAGACGGCCCCATTCGCGCTTGACGTGACCACGCATCTGTTTCCAACGGCCTTCGATTTGGTCCCAATTCATCAGGTATTCTCCTGTTTCTTTCGGGTTGTTTGCTCGTTTGGCCCGGAAATTTTATCTGCGTGCCGATGGCATGCTGCTTTTCCGGCTGCTTGGTCATAAAACGGTTCGGAATGTTTTTTGTTCCACGAGACCCGGATAGCTTCCTCTGGCGGGGCGGGATTGTGGCCCGCTGACTTGCCATATTCGCCTTGGAGGGGTATAGCCGAGCCAGTTTTTTCATTGGAGTGTGTGAGCGCACCATCGGCGTGCAGCACGGAGGACAATATGCGCGGATATTTCGGGATCGGGATCGAAGGGGCCAGCAAGCCTTTTAACGTGGGCACGCTGTTTCGTTCCGCTCATGCGTTTGGTGCCAGCTTTGCTTTTACGGTCGATGCGGATTTTCGTGATGAACGGGCCAATGTGGCCGACACATCACGTGCATCCGAGCAGATGCCCTATTATCACTTCCCGGATCACGATCATCTGTTTTTGCCCGATGGATGCCGGATGGTTGGTGTCGAACTGACCCCGGACGCGATTGAACTGCCAAGTTTCAAACATCCGTCGCGCGCGGCTTATATCCTTGGTCCGGAACGCGGCAATCTGTCGCAGGAAATGCAGGATCAGTGCGATTTCATTATCAAAATCCCGATGAGCTTTTGTGTGAATGTCGCGATTGCCGCCAATATCGTGATGTATGACCGCTTGATCAGTCTGGGCCGCTTTGCGCCGCGTCCGGTACGTGCTGGCGCGCCGACCGAACCGAAACCGGAAGCTTTTTATGGCGGCTGGATTTCACGCACCCGTGACAAACGCAAAGCCGATCCGGAAAAGTTTCGCCAGGCCCCGCCACCTGATTACAGCGTGATCGACGGGGCGCTGGATGACGACGATTAAGATATGAAAATGAAGCAACGGCCGCGAGGGAGGAGCGCGGCCGTTGCATTTTCCTGACCCGGTTTCATCGACAGGGGGAGGTCGATGACAGGGGGATGGGTCAGGTAATCCGGTTTGTCGTATCGTTTCAGGCGGCTTGGACTGTTGCTTCATCACTATCGAAAATCTCGGCCTTTTCGGGCAGAATGCCGTGCGGGTTGCGAAGCAGGTTGGCAATCATCCGCATTCCGACATCGCCTTGCAGGGTCAGCAGGCTTTCGGGATGGAACTGCACCGCACTGATCGGCAGGCTTTTGTGGCGTATTCCCATCACAACCCCGTCGCTGCTGCGCGCGGTGACCTTAAGGTCGGCTGGCAGGCTCGCCAGATCGGCAAATAGCGAATGATAGCGACCTACGACGATTTCAGTGGGAAGGCCCTCAAACAGTGGATCAGACGGGTCCAGTTTCACCTTAGACGGTTTCCCATGCATCGGTGTGTCGAGTTGACCAAGTGATCCACCGAAAAATTCGACAATTCCTTGCAAACCAAGGCAAACGCCAAAGACCGGAAGCCCCGCGGCAAGGGCACGTTCGATGCTTTGACGCAGACCATAATCATCGGGCCGCCCCGGTCCCGGGGACAGGAACACCAGATCAGGTTTGAAATCGTCAAAGGCTTCGTCCGGGAAACCGGGGCGGAGCGTTAATGTTTCGGCACCGGTTGCACGGATATAGCTGGCAAGATTTTGAACAAAGCTGTCTTCGTGATCGATGAGAAGTACGCGTTTGCCAACGCCTGAAATGGTCGGATCAATGGTGGCTTCGTCCTTGGCGTCACGGGTGACGGCATCAATCATGGCCGATGCCTTCAACACGGTTTCCGCTTCTTCGGCGGCAGATTCACTATCAAACAGCAATGTCGCACCCGCGCGAACTTCGGCGACACCCTGTTTGAGACGTACAGTACGTAATGTCAGGCCGGTATTCAGATCACCATTACACAGAACCGCCCCGATTGCGCCGCCATACCATGCGCGCGGGCTGCGTTCGACGGTTTCAATATGCTTCATGGCGGCCCGTTTGGGGGCGCCGGTGACAGTCACTGCCCAACAATGCGTCAGGAAGGCATCAAGCGCGTCGAATCCTTCGCGCAGGCGGCCTTCGACGTGATCGACCGTGTGAATCAGGCGGGAATACATTTCGATCTGGCGACGGCCAAGAATTCTGATGCTGCCGGGTTTGCAGACACGTGCCTTGTCGTTGCGATCAACGTCGGTGCACATGGTCAGTTCGGATTCTTCCTTGGCCGAATTCAGAAGGGTCCGGATATTTTCCGCATCCTCGATCGCATCGCGGCCGCGCGCGATGGTGCCCGAAATCGGGCAGGTTTCAATGCGTTGACCGGTGACGCGGACATACATTTCCGGCGATGCACCGATCAGGTGTTCACCGTCTCCCAGGTTGATAAGGAAACCATAGGGCGCCGGATTACGACGTTTAAGGCGGCGGAAGATTTCCGACGGGGCGCTTTTGCATTCGGTTCGGAAGACGCGGCTTGGCACGACTTCAAACAATTCACCGCGTGCAAAACGCGGCTTGGTGTCATCGACGACGGCGGCGTATTCGCCGTCTTTCATATCGTTTTCGACGATTCCGTTTGCACCGTGTGACGGTGGGTGATCCTGTGCGATGCGGTCAAGCCCGGTGGTGCTATGCCCGTCTGGTGCAATGAAGTCATATTCAAACAGGGTTGCGACCTTGGATGCGTGGTCGACTGTGATCATCTGATCGGGCACGTAAAGATGGACATCCTTATGATCACTGCTGCGGTCCTGGGTCAGTGATATCTGTTCGAAATGAAGGGCAATGTCGTAGCCAAAGGCACCGTAAAGACCCAAGCGTTCTTCGCCCTTGTGGGCAAACAGATCGCGAATAGCCCGGACAACGGAAAACAGGCTTGGCTGTTGACTGCGTTCTTCTTCGGGGAACCAAGAGGCCGCTTTACCGACATAGCCGTAAAGACCGTCATCACCTTTGGTCAGGCCTTCGATATGGGCGTGACCGGCAAGGACATTTTCAATCATTGGCAAAAGTACCCGGCCGCGATCATTTAGCGCCCGAATGGCAAAGCCGCGTTCCCGACCGGTGATTTCAAGCGGCGGCGTGGCAAAGCCCATGTCCCAGCGCGAATACCGACCCGGAAATTCGTAGCTTGAAGACAGCAAAACACCCTTGGTCCGATCAAGCGCATCAATCAGGCTTTCAGTGGCATTTTCATAGGTGATTTCTGTCTGGCGGCGAATAACGGCGATGCCGCCATCGGTTGTATATCGATATTCGCTACTGGTTTCAGAAGTCGGGTTGGTCACGTCAAATACTCCGTTTGCGGGGCGCTGCCGCAGGAGCAATATGAC
>CAMPHD010000175.1 GCA_946885765.1 uncultured Thalassospira sp. | reverse complement strand
AATCCGGAGCATGTTTTGCTTACCGGGCAAAATCGTTTGGGCAAAACCCTGTCAACGGCCCTGATTTGGCTTGTGATCTGGCTGGTTCCGCTTTTGGGGCTCGGGCTGGTGGCTGGCGCAGGGATTCTTCCCGATATTGCGTATTTTTTCTCGAAACTGGCTGTCGTGACGTTTGGCGGGGCATACGCGGTTCTGGCCTATATGGCGCAGGATGTTGTCAACGCATTCGGATGGTTGAATGCCGGCCAGATGATGGACGGGCTGGGGCTTGCTGAAACAACGCCGGGACCGCTAATTCTGGTGACCGAGTTTGTCGGTTTCATTGCGGCCTATCGGGATGGCGGAATGTGGATGGGGCTGGCCGGGGCGGTCGTTACCTTGTGGGCGACCTTTGCGCCATGCTTTTTATGGATATTTGTCGGCGCACCCTATATCGACTGGATCGCAACCCGTCCAAGACTTCGCGGTGCGTTATCGATGATTACGGCTTCGGTTGTCGGGGTGATCCTTAACCTTGCCATATGGTTTGCCCTGCATGTCTTTTTTGCCGAAGTCTCGTTGGTTCAGCATGGCTGGTTGCAGTTATGGCGTCCCGATTTCATGGCCCTTGACTGGCGTGTCGTGCTTCTGTCCGGGGCTTGCGCGATTCTGTTGCTGAAAATGCACTGGGGCATCGCGTGGACATTGTTGTTGTCCTCGCTTTGCAGTGCGGCACTCGTTCTGGTCGGTTAATCGCAAAGGGCAGGTGCAGGTTTCCGTCTGCCGGAAGTTGAACATCCGCAAGCCACATATGTCGCTTGTGTCGTGCGGATTTTCGCAAAGTTTTGCTTGACCGCAGAAGGCGTAAAAAACGTCTTTGCCGCGAATCATTGAGTATCCGGGATTATAACGGAACTGATACAATCAATTGACGATTTTTTATCTTCTCCCACTACATATTGTGTTTTCAATCCGGTCTTGAGCGGGCATAACGTCTGTCCAACGGGCATTGGGGACGGCAATTTTTCGCGATCCGGCAGGCTGTAAACGGTGCCGGATCAAGCGAATGCCGTTTGATGAAGATAACAATCAGGAAGCGGATCGCCGCCAATGGGCGACCGTTCAGGTAAGGGGACTACAAGCATGAAGATGCTGGATGTGGTGCAGCACGAAAAAGGTGCGCGCGTCATTGTTGTTCGTTCGCGCGATGCGTTGCTAACGGATTTTGGCAAGGCGGTTTTGAATGACCGTTATTTGATGCCAGGCGAAAGCTATCAGGATCTTTTTGCACGCGTTGCCAGCTACTATGGCGACAACGAAGCGCATGCACAGCGTCTTTATGACTATATTTCCAAGCTTTGGTTCATGCCAGCGACCCCGATTCTGTCGAATGGCGGGACGACGCGTGGCTTGCCGATTTCCTGCTTCCTAAACGAAGCAGACGATAATCTTGGCGGTATTGTCGATATCTGGACCGAGAATGTCTGGCTTGCGGCGCGTGGTGGCGGCATCGGTTCATACTGGGGTAATCTGCGTTCGATTGGCGAAAAGGTCGGCAAGAACGGTAAAACATCGGGCGTGGTGCCGTTTATCCGCGTGATGGACAGCCTTACACTGGCGATCAGCCAGGGGTCGCTGCGCCGTGGATCGGCGGCGGTTTACATGCCGGTTAGCCACCCCGAGATCGAAGAGTTTTCCGAAATGCGCCGCCCGACCGGTGGTGACCCGAACCGCAAGACGCCGAACCTGCATCAGGGCGTTGCGATTTCGGATGCTTTCATGCGTGCGGTCGAAAATGATGAAGAATGGGCACTGACATCACCCAAAGACGGGCATGTTGTGCGCAAGATCAGCGCACGTTCATTGTGGATACGTTTGCTGACGTCGCGCGTTGAAACCGGCGAGCCCTATATGCTGTTCATCGACACTGTGAACCGTGCCGTGCCGGAACATCACAAACTGGCAGGGCTTAGCGTCAAGACGTCCAACCTGTGTTCGGAAATCACGTTGCCGACTGGCAAGGATCATCTGGGCGGGGATCGCACCGCTGTTTGCTGCCTGTCATCGCTGAACCTGGAACATTACCTGACCTGGAAGGACGACGACCAGTTCATCGAGGATATCCTGCGTTTCCTTGATAACGTGCTTCAGGATTTTATTGATCATGCGCCCGATACCATGGCACGTGCGAAATATTCTGCGATGCGTGAACGTTCGGTTGGTCTTGGCGTGATGGGCTTCCATTCCTTCCTACAGGCGCAGAAAGTGCCACTTGAAGGGGTGATGAGCAAGGTCTGGAACAAGCAGATTTTCGATCACGTCAAAAAACATGCCGATGCGGCATCCGAAAAACTGGCGGAAGAGCGTGGCTCGTGCCCGGATGCTGCCGAATACGGTATCAAAGCCCGTTTCTCGAACAAAACCGCGATTGCGCCGACAGCCTCGATATCGATTATTTGCGGTGGTGCTTCACCGGGGATCGAGCCGATGGCGGCGAATTCCTATACGCACAAGACGCTTTCGGGCTCGTTTAACGTGCGCAACAAATATCTTGCCGAGGTGCTTGAGGAAAAAGGCCGGAATAACGAGGAAGTCTGGACTTCGATCACGGTGCATGAAGGATCGGTTCAGCATCTGGATTTCCTGTCCGATCTGGAAAAAGACATCTTCAAGACCGCGTTCGAGCTTGATCAGCGCTGGCTGATCGAGCTGGCGGGTGATCGCACGCCGATGATCGATCAGGCGCAGTCGCTGAACATCTTTCTGGCGTCGAACGTTCACAAGCGCGACCTGCATCAGATCCATTTCCAGGCATGGAAGAAGGGCGTCAAAAGTCTTTATTACTGCCGGTCGAAATCGATCCAGCGAGCCGAGGTTGTTGCGAACATTCCGGGGCGGGCAAAGTCGAATGACGACGATATGCCAAGTCCGGAAAGCTCGTTTGAAATCCCGGCACTGGTTGCCGCTGCGGCCGCGCAGGCAGCCAGCGAACCCGATTATGACGAATGTCTCGCCTGCCAGTAAGGCGGCTTGAGTGCACGGAAATTTTTGCGAGAAGTGACGATATGTCTGACGATAAAGTAATTGATCTTCTGACGGAAAACCCGGTTTACAAGCCATTCCGCTATCCTTGGGCCTACGAGGCATGGCTGACCCAGCAGCAAATTCACTGGTTGCCCGAAGAAGTGCCGCTGGCCGATGACGTCAAGGATTGGAACCATACGATTTCCGATGCCGAGCGTAATCTGCTGACGCAGATTTTCCGCTTTTTCACCCAGTCGGATATTGAGGTGAATAATTGCTACATGCGTCATTACACGCGCGTGTTCAAACCGACCGAAGTCCAGATGATGCTGGCGGCGTTTTCGAACATGGAAACCATCCATGTCGCGGCTTATTCGCATCTTCTCGATACCATCGGTATGCCCGAAGCCGAGTATGAGGCCTTTCTCCAATACAAGGAGATGAAGGACAAATACGATTACATGCAGATTTGGGGCATCGGCCCTGAGGACGAATATACTGATGAATATGGTGATTTGCGCCTGACGGCACAGGGCAAACGCAATATCGCCAAGACGCTTGCGGTATTTGGGGCCTTTACCGAAGGTCTGCAGCTGTTTGCATCATTTGCGATGCTGATGAACTTCCCGCGCTTCAACAAGATGAAGGGCATGGGGCAGATCGTGACATGGTCGGTTCGCGATGAAAGCTTGCATTGCGAAAGCATCATTCGCCTGTTCCGGACATTCTGCAAAGAAAATCCGGAAATCTGGGATGACGAAATGCGCAGCGACTTGATTGAGGCCTGTAAAACCATCGTCAGCCACGAAGACGCGTTTATCGATCTGTCGTTCGAAGCCGGTGCTGTGCAGGGACTGACCGCAGAAGATATCAAGAAGTACATCCGCTATATCGCGGATCGCCGCCTTAGCCAGCTTGGCCTTGAAGAGCAATACGGGATAGAACAGAACCCGTTGCCATGGATGGACGCGATGCTGAATGCGGTAGAGCACACCAACTTCTTTGAAAACCGTGCGACCGAGTATTCAAAGGCCGCGACACGCGGTACCTGGGACGAAGCATTTTTCTGATCCCGTATCTGATTGAATGTTATGCAAAAGGCCGCCTTGGGGCGGCCTTTTGATATTCGGGCTCAGGGAACTGCCAGTTCGTGCAATCGTTTATCGACGCGTCTTATTTCTTCAAGGCGCAGCTTTGGTTCCAGATTGGTGATTGCGGTTGCCGGGTTCATTTCAAGTTCGACACCGGGCGGCAGGGTCAGGGGACCAAGTGCCGAACGGCGCAGCCAGTAATAGGCATCGGCATGATCGGGTTCAACACCCCAGCCGCGTTCAGTCATGGCGCCCAATAAAAACTGGGCGGCATGCATACCGTTTTCGGCGGCGATCCTGTAATAATGGGCGGCTTCAACATAGTTTTGTTCTGCCCCGCGCCCGTGAAAATATTGTTCACCAATCAAAAAGGCTGCATCGGAATTGTCGGGCGCGGCACGAAGGGCACGCTTGAAGAAGTCGGTTGCGCGGAACTGGTCATAGCGCAGCCCCCAGCCATTGAAATACATCAGGCCAAGATAGTAGATCGCACTGGGATGATTGGCGCGTGCGGCCAGTGCAAACCATTCGGCAGCCTGCCGGTAATCCTGCGGTCCGGCAAGTCCGCGATAGTAAAGCAGGCCAAGGGCATATTGTGCGCGGGGATCGTCTTCCTGTGCGGCAATGCGCCATTGCGCACGGGCCATTTCATAATTGCCGGCCTGATAGGCTTTATAGCCGGTTGTGTAATCTGCCTGGGCCGGGAGCGCGTGACATGCGAATGCCAGAGCAAGCAGGCCGCACGCAAAAGGGCGAATGCCGCGAACGGAGGCACGGAATACAAAAATGGAGTGGGGCAAAAGGCGGAACCGATCTTTAACGGGATTTGAACAGCGGGACGACTTTGCGGGCGCGTTTTTCAACGGCATCAAGGACGTTCTGTATTTCTGAGCTTTGCTTGATCTTTTCACCGCTGTGAAGAGCTACGAAATGCCCGGCATTCTTGTGATCCGACCCAAGTTTGATGACGGTGAATATGGCTGTTTCGTGCGAGGAACGGAAGATGGAGAACATGGCCATGCCGTCAAGATGGTCGATGGCGTAATCACGCCATGCACCGCTTGCGACCTGTCTGGAATAGGTGTTCATGAGCTGCATCAGTTCAGTCCGGTCGAAATGCACAAAGCTTTTGGCTTTGCGGTATTGAGCCAGATTGAACAATGTACCCATGTCTTTCTCCGGACGTAATTTCAGAAGGCCGGGTTCGGGCATTTGTGACGCCCTTGTGACACGGTAGCGCGCTTTGTCCGCAGCCTCAAGTTTGAATAGGCTGCCGCGGCAAAGTTTTTACGAATGTCTTTGGAGTTTCAGATGGTTGAGCGGTTTACAGGCTGCGGGACCGGGTCGGCGGCCAGTCAACGGTCTGGGCACCGGTATTATAAGGATCGGGCGTACGATAGCAGCTGACCGCAGCCAGGGTGCGATAGCAATAAAGCGGCGGTTCGGGAACCGGGTCCTTTTTGCAATAGGATTTGCCGTCAATCTTGCGGATTGTTGAACAATCCCTGCCGGTCGAAAGGGAAACGACATGATCGACAAGCGTTTTGTCGGTATTGATGATGCTGACAACGTCAAGGGCGATATACCATTCAACGCCGGTAAACAGGTTGGTGCCTGCAATGTCGGATGCGCTGGTATCACAGCCAGAGACCCCGGCACCAAGCAGCGTTGCGAATAATCCAGCCAGAACGCGCTGACGGATCATCCGTTTCGCCTCTTGACGGCTTTGCGCCTTGTGCAAACTTTTCATCCTGATCTCCGTGCATCGACCGGTCACTATTTGCCCGGTGACGATTAAAATTCCGTTTCCCGAATTTACAAATGCAATCCACGTGCCGTTTTGGATAATCCATAAGTCCTTTTTGATGTCGGGGCCGTTTGGCCACATTTCAGCCGGTTTTACCGATTATCCGGGCACAGAAATTCATTCCGGTAATGGTTCCGGTTCGTTTTCAGGCGAGGTCATATATCGCAGGCGGCAATTCTTTCCTGCGATATGTGTTTCCATCCTCAAAACACGGTGATCAGGGGCCCTTTGGGGCGTGAAAACCGGACTTGCAGGATTTAATTGCGATAATGGCGGTTCGGGATGTCCAGCGGACTTGACCCCTTGCGTACTGGCGCGTTAAATCCTTGCCGGAATTAATTCTGACAAGCGGGCAGGTTGCCCGCTTTCTTTTGATCGGATTGGAGCGGTTTTCGTGGTTGATATTTTCCAGGAAGTCGAAGAAGACCTCAAGCGCGAGCGCAATGAAGCGCTGTGGCGCAAATACGGCAAATACATCGTTGGCGTGGCCGCCGTGATCGTGCTGGGTGTTGCCGGACGTGAAGGCTGGAAAAGCTACGAGGAAAATTCGCGCATCGAAAACGGTACGCGCATGGCAAACGCCATTGAACTGGCACAGGCAGGCGAAGAGAAACAGGATGCGGCACTCGGTGCGCTTGACGCGATCATCGCGGATGGCAATGCCGGCTTTGTTGCCCTTGGCCATTTCCAGAAGGCTGCTGTCTATCTGCGGGCCGGAGCAAAGGATTCTGCCGTGGCCGAGCTTGAGGCAATCGCAGGTAACAGCGACGTCGAAAAGATTTATCGTGATCTTGCCGTGGTTCAGATCGCGATGAACAATGCCGATGATGCAAATTCAAAAGACCTGATTGCGCGTCTTGAACCAATCGCTGTGCCGGAAAATCCCTGGTACTACTCTGCGCGTGAAATGATTGCGATGTTGCATATTGCTGCTGGTGAAATCGATGCAGCCAAGCCGCTGTTGACCGAAATCGCCGATGACAGCGAAGCACCGTCGGGCATGCGTGCACGCGCGAGTGAAATTCTGAAGGCCGTTGACGCCTGATTGGCGTAAGGAAAGCGGCGACCTGTTCACAGGGACTGGATC
>CAMPHD010000174.1 GCA_946885765.1 uncultured Thalassospira sp. | reverse complement strand
TCGAAAGACGACAAATCTGATCAAACCGGGTGTCTACAATTCCAGGGGCTATTCAAGGACCCCAAACGATAAAAAGAAAGTTTTGAAGAAGAATCGTTAAAAACGTCAGACATTAAAGCAGCAGCGTTCGCTTCCTTAACACCTACATTCCTTGCTCGCTCTTGGCAGTCAGTCGAAACAAAAACTCTTTCGAATTCGTTGGAAACTGCATTTCCGTCGAGGTGCTCGCCCTCAATTGCAAAAGACGCAACAATGTTCTCAGTAAGTGCTTTTGTGATTAAGGCTTGGGTCTGCTGCCTATCCCACGTGAAATTGGGCCAGTCGCTGTGCCGCCAGCTCCATTTACCCATCACAATGCTCCCTCCTGAGCCGATTAATCACCTTATTCGGCTCATATAGTGACGTGAATAAACCTCACTGAGGAAGCAAAACCTTCAACAAATTACTATTTTGGCTAAAAATAATCCCCCAAGAAGCGAATCACTGAGATGACTCAGAAACAGGCTAAGCGTTGTGTATGGGGGGGCGTTATCGATATGTCTCGTTGCAACATATCTCAACGATGATGTACAGGCAGAGCTAGTTCGTATCACGCGATTGGACTTACTCTGCCCGTTCTAATTTTATGCGTCACAGCTTCTAAATTTATGTGTCGCGTTTCCAGTTTTATGAGTCAATTCACATTGATGTCGCTTATACGTCGAGGTTGGCAACCTTGAGCGCGTTGGACTGGATGAAGTCGCGACGCGGTTCAACGACGTCCCCCATCAGCGTCGAAAAGACTTCCTCGGCCTCGTCCGCATGATCGACACGGACTTGAAGAAGCGAGCGGACATTCGGATCAAGGGTGGTTTCCCAAAGCTGATCCGGGTTCATTTCACCCAGACCTTTATAGCGCTGGATGGAAATACCGCGACGGCCATATTCCATCACCGCATTGACCAGATCGACCGGACCACTGATTTTCCAGACCTTGTCCTTGGCACCGAATTCGGCACCAGTTTCGAACAGTTCGCGAAGCTCACCGAGCAACCCGGCAATTGCACGGCTTTCCGCCGAACGCAGGATATTACCGTCAATGACATGACGTTCCTCGACACCGCGCAGCATACGCCACATGACAATTTCATCCTGGGATGCCTCGCCTTTCCAGCCGCGATCAAAATCTTCGGACAGAAGATCAAGACGACCTGCAAGTGTATTTGCCGCTTCCTGACGTTTGTTGTCATCATCAAGCAATGCCGGGTTCAGAGCACCGGCCAGAACAGCCTGCTCAAGAATCGAGATCGGCAATTTCAGGGAAAGTGGCTCAAGGAATCCCTTGGCTTTACGTGCCAGTTCGACAATGCGGACCAGATCCGGACCGGCAACCTGAACGCCGCCGCTAAGTGTCAGCAACGCGTCTTCGGTCCCCTGCGCGGTCAGGTATTGTTCCATCTCGCGGTCATCTTTGAGGTACTGAACCGAGTTACCACGCTTGGCACGATAAAGTGGCGGTTGCGCGATATAGAGATATCCACGTTCAACCAGTTCCGGCATCTGACGATAGAAGAACGTCAAAAGCAGGGTTCGGATATGCGCACCGTCGACGTCGGCGTCAGTCATGATAATGATTTTGTGGTAGCGCGTTTTTTCAATGTTGAAATCATCGCGGCCGATCCCGGTGCCAAGGGCTGTGATCAGCGTGCCAATTTCCTGACTTGAAAGCATTTTATCAAAACGCGCACGTTCAACGTTCAGGATTTTACCACGCAATGGCAGGATTGCCTGAAAACCACGTTCACGACCCTGTTTAGCCGATCCACCTGCGGAATCACCCTCCACGATGAACAGTTCGGCCTTGGACGCGTCGCGTTCCTGACAATCGGCAAGTTTGCCCGGCAGAGACGATATATCAAGCGCGCCTTTGCGGCGAGTCAGTTCACGTGCCTTGCGCGCGGCTTCGCGTGCCGATGCGGCCTCAACCACCTTGGTGACGATTTTGCGCGCATCCTGTGGATGCTCTTCCAGCCACTGCTGAAGCCTGTCATTCACGATGTTTTCGACAACCGGGCGTACTTCGGACGAAACCAGCTTATCCTTGGTCTGAGACGAGAATTTCGGATCCGGTACCTTGACCGAAATCACGCAGGTAAGACCTTCGCGGGCGTCATCCCCGGAAAGGCTGACCTTTTCCTTCTTCACAATCCCGCTTTCCTGCGCATAAGAATTGATCTGACGGGTCAATGCGGCACGGAAACCGGCCATGTGAGTCCCACCATCACGCTGCGGAATGTTGTTGGTAAAGCACAGCGTGGTTTCATGATAGCTGTCATTCCATTGCAGGGAAACTTCAACGGTAATACCGTCTTTTTCACCGACAATGGCAATCGGTTCTTCGATCTGCGGTGCCTTGTTACGGTCGAGATATTCGACAAAGGCACGAATACCGCCTTCGTAATGCAGCTTCGTTTCAACCGGTTCGCCGTGGCGTTCGTCACGCAGCGTCAGGATCACGCCAGAGTTCAGGAAGGCCAGTTCGCGCAGACGATGCTCAAGCGTTGGCAGGTTGAACTCGGTCATCGTGAAGATTTCGGCATCGGGATAGAAGGTGACTTCGGTTCCGGTCAGGGGTTTGCCCTCTGCCGTCATTGGCGCGTCGCCGACAATCTCCAGCGGCTTGATCGCATCGCCCCCGGAAAATTCCATGTAATGCTCTTTGCCGTTGCGCCAGATGCGCAGCTTCAGCAAGGTCGACAGGGCGTTCACAACCGAAACGCCCACGCCGTGCAGACCGCCGGAAACCTTGTAGGAATTCTGGTCAAATTTACCACCGGCATGAAGCTGGGTCATGATGACCTCGGCCGCCGAAACGCCTTCTTCCTTGTGCAGGTCGGTCGGAATACCGCGCCCGTTATCGCGGATCGTAGCCGAGCCATCACCGTTCAGTTGCACCCAGACGGTATCGCAATATCCGCCCAGCGCCTCGTCGATCGCGTTATCGACGACTTCATAGATCATGTGATGCAAACCACTGCCGTCATCGGTATCGCCGATATACATGCCCGGGCGTTTACGGACCGCTTCAAGGCCCTTGAGAACCTTGATCGATTCTGCACCGTAATCCTGCGCCTGTTGTTCGGCAGTTTTCGGAGCTTCTGTTTCGTTGGTCATAGCGTCACAACCTCGGCATTCACGGAGTGGTTTCAGCGGTAAGTGTGGCATCTTCCACGCGGAAGAATTGCGCACGTCCGTCCAAACCTTCAAACAGCGCCCGGTCCGTACCTGTCATCCAGGCCTGGACGCCAAGCGCCACGATTTCATCAAACAGGTGGTGGCGGCGTTCTGCATCCAGATGCGCCACAACCTCATCAAGCAACAGCAACGGGCCAGCTCCGCGTGCTTTGCTCTGCAAGCGGGTATTGGCCATGATTATCGATAGCAGCAGGGCCTTCTGTTCACCGGTAGAACACTGATCTGCCGACTGGTTCTTGGCATTATGCCATACCAGCAAATCACTGCGCTGCGGCCCGACGGAAGCCCCGCCATAAGTGGCATCACGTGATCGTCCGTCGCGCAATGCCACCCGCATTCTGTCTTCGACCTCGATCGCCGGCAGCTGTTCCATCCAGTTTTCAAGATCCCCTGCCAAGGCCAGCCTTGCCACAGGGAACGGCCCGACAACCATGGTTCCGGCACGGCCAAGCTTTGCCAGCAATTCAGCACGCGCGACCGCAACGGCAATCCCGTGGCGCACCATCGAATCTTCGATCGCGACCAGCCATTTATCGTCTGCCTTGCCCTCTTTCAAAAGCTTCGCCCGACTGCGCAGGCTGTGTTCATAGGCAGCAACCCGGCTGCTGTGTTCCGGATCAAGGCCATAAACCAGCCGATCCAGAAACCGGCGTCGCGCCGACGGACCATCCAGAAATAGACGGTCCATTTGCGGTGTCAGCCAAACCGCGGCACAAACCCGGCCCAGCGATGCCTGACCCCGCTGGTTTTCACCATCAATACGAACGGCCCGCTTTTCGCGTCCCTGCGCAAGGGCGACTGGATCAAGACCCGACCCAACCTGATAGTCTCCGTCCGGCGTGGTCAACTGCACCGATACCGCCCAGGCCCGCAATGTCCCGTCATCTGCCTCATCCACGCCCGGCAGTTTGCGGGATATCTCGCCTAGCTTGGCCCGTCTTAACCCGCTGCCCGGTGATAAAAGCGATACGGCTTCAAGCAGGTTGGTTTTCCCAGCCCCGTTTGGTCCGGTCAAAACCACCGGCACCCCGTCAAGCGACAGGCGCAGGCTTTCGTAGCAGCGAAAATCGCTAAGCTGTATGCGGGAAACGGCAAGACGGTTCGTCATGAACGTACCGTCTTGAGATGAGAGATTATGGGCAAAAACAGCCACAGCAAAAATGCGCTAACCGTCAGACGCGCATCGGCATCAGAACATACAATGCCGACAGGTCATCGGTATCACGCAGAATGGTCGGAGACGATCCATCCGACATCAGAAGGTTAAGGGTATCGCCCTTTACCTGCTTGGCGATATCGAGCAGATAGCGCGAGTTAAAACCGATTTCGATATCATCGGCATCGTAATTGATTTCAAGTTCTTCGGTCGCGGTTCCATGTTCCGGACTTGATGCCGACAGGGTCAGGGTATTGCCCGACATGACGACCTTTACTGCACGGGATTTCTCGATTGAAATCGCCGAAACACGGTCAACCGCATCGGCAAATGCCTTGCATTCGATATCAAGTGTCTTGTCATTACCCGACGGGATAACCCGTTCGTAATCCGGGAAGGTACCGTCAATCAGCTTGGAGGTCAGAACAGCCTTGCCAAAGCCAAAGCGGATTTTGGTATCCGACAATGCGATATCCACCGCTTCGCCCGTTTCCTCGATCAGCTTACGCAGTTCGCCAACGGTTTTACGCGGCACGATGACGCCCGGCATATTTTCCGCACCATCGGGAAGCGGCGCTTCGACACGTGCCAGACGATGGCCGTCAGTCGCAACAGCGCGCAGGATTTTGGTTCCTTCGGCATCTGTTGCATGGAAATAGATACCGTTCAGGTAATAACGGGTTTCTTCGGTCGAAATGGCAAATTCGGCACGATCAATCAGACCGCGAAGTTCCGCTGCGGCAAGGCCAAAGCTGACCGGAAGGTCCCCACCGGACATGACCGGGAAATCATCTACCGGAAGAACGGCCAGTTTGAATTTCGAACGACCCGCCGAAAGGGTTAGACGCCCCGCACCCGGCTCAAGCTCGATTTGCACCTGCGATCCTTCCGGCAGTTTGCGAACAATCTCGTAAAGCGTATGGGCGGGGGTGGTGGTTGCACCGGCTTCACTGACTTCCGCAGTGGTGGTTTCAATCACCTCAAGATCCATGTCCGTTGCCGTCAGAGAAAGCTGGTCATTCTCTGCCCGCAGCAAAATATTGGACAGAATCGGAATGGTATTGCGCCGTTCGACCACACTTTGAACATGGGTCAAAGATTTCAACAGAGCCGCGCGTTCAATGGTCAGCTTCATGCCCGTCCTATCCGTCTGTCAGTATTGGTTTAACAAATTGATTTATAATCTGTTTTGTCGCTTTTACCCCACCCTTCCGGATGAGGCAGGCGCATTATAACATGCATGTCAGGAAATCGAAGGATTTTTACGGCCTAAACCCAAGCAAACAAAACGAGTCGTTGTATATTTTCCCGCACAATGCACGCAAAAGGCGGAACCCCGCGCGGTGCCTGATTTTCAGCCGGTTGATCACTGTAAAAACCCGCCCAGAATCAGAACGGGCCACCGTCCTTGAACCGTGACCCGTACCCGTATTTTCAAACCTCGATCAGCCTTCAAGCATACGACGCAGCAGATCGATATCCTCGGACAGCGAAGGATCGCTCACATGCAGCTCTTCGATCTTGCGAACTGCATGCATGACGGTCGTGTGGTCACGACCACCAAACTTACGACCGATTTCCGGCAAGGAATGCGTCGTCAATTGCTTGGACAGATACATTGCAACCTGACGCGGGCGGGCAACAGCCCGGGCGCGACGGGCGGAATGCATGTCCGACACCTTGATATTAAAATGTTCAGCGACCTTTTTCTGGATTTCCTCAATCGAAACCCGGCGTTCGGAAGCGCGCAGCACGTCGTGCAGCACGTCCTGAACCATCTCAAGGCTGATTTCACGTCCGACAAGCTGCGCATGGGCAATCACGCGGTTAAGCGCCCCTTCAAGTTCACGCACGTTCGCGGTGATCTTGTGAGCCAGGAATTCCATCACGCGCTGCGGCAGTTCAATATTCTGGCGTTCCGCCTTCGATTCGAGGATACCCAAACGCAGTTCATAGGTCGTGGCATGAATGTCCGCAACCAGACCGGAACCCAGACGGGAACGTAAACGTTCCTCGATATCTTCAAGGTCGGATGGTGACTTGTCGGCAGACACAATGATCTGACGCCCCTGATCCACCAGCGCATTGAAGGTGTGGAAGAATTCTTCCTGGGTCGAGTCCTTGCCGGAAATGAACTGAACATCATCGACCATCAGCACATCAACCGACCGGAACTGATCCTTGAAATCGACCGTGTTCTTGTCACGCAAGGCCCGGATGAACCGGTACATGAATTTTTCGGCAGACAGATAAATCACCGTGCGATGCGGTTGCGTGCGGCGAATATGCCATGCAATTGCATGCATCAGGTGGGTTTTACCAAGGCCAACGCCCCCGTAAAGGAACAGCGGATTGAATGGAACCGATTCGGCTTCGGCCAGGCGGCGCGCGGCGGCATAGGCAAATTCGTTCGGCTTGCCGATCACAAAATTGTCAAAGGTATATCGGGGATCAAGGGCTGCCGATATGCCGTCATCGGACATTGTGCCAATTGCCTTGCGGCCACCCGAAACCAGACCTTTTACATTTCCGGCATATGGCTGGGACGGGGCCTCGGCACCAGAACCCTCGTTCACAGCCCTGTCCTGGCGAACAGCATCGTCACTG
>CAMPHD010000173.1 GCA_946885765.1 uncultured Thalassospira sp. | reverse complement strand
CTGCCCGCGCATCCCTTCCTACTGATCAACAATGTCAAAGAACTCTAGAGCCGAAGCCCTCAACCTCACAGTCCGCGTCGCCGTCTAACCAGCGCCGCACCCCGTCGGTGGAGGCGGGTTATAGGGCCCCTAAACAAACCTGTAAATACCTTTTTTGAAGTTTTTCGGAGATTTTTGCAGATTGTTTTTTTCACCCCCGAAACGGTCCGCACAAACACTGGTCTTTACGGGGTTTTGCATTGAAATCCCTTGATCGAAGAACATCACGCCATCCTTGTGAAACATCGGCAAACCGGCAAAAACAATCCTCTCCCGCCAGAAATCCGATATGGAGTCCAATAACTTCGGTGCGAATATGAAAAGAGTGACGTTCAAAACGACACAAGATTTTCGCTTTTTTACAGAAAGCATCAGGCGTATGAGAATCGCAACGCTGATTTGATGTGTCGGTCCGGGTAAAACGGTTTCGCATGAAACACGGTCACCCGTTTCCTATGCGCATTTGCCACCCGATATATAAAGGTCCGAATCGTGATTGAGATTCCCCATATTGTCGCCCATCGCGGCGCATCCATCGAAGCCCCGGAAAACACCATTGCCGCCTTTCGGGTGGCTGGTGCGCGTCAAGCCAAATGGATTGAATGCGATGTCACGCTGAGTTCCGATAACCAGTGCGTGCTTATTCATGATGACACACTTGAACGCACGACCAACGGCAGAGGCCCGATCCACATGCAGCCATTAAGCGTGCTGCGCGAGCTTGATGCCGGTTCATGGTTTTCAGACATATATAAAGGCGAGCGCATCCCGACACTGAGCGATACGCTTGAAACCCTGTTCTTTATGGATATGGGGGCCAATCTTGAAATTAAGCCATCAGGTTGTGATCCGGTGCGCCTGTGTCAGGAAGTCGCCAAAGAACTCGGCCGGGCAAAGAAGCTTCCGATCCTGCTTTCAAGTTTTGACGACATTGCCGTTGCCGAAATCAGGCAGCTTTTGCCCGACATGCCGTGCGGCTGGCTTCTGGAAACGCTGCCAGATGACTGGCTTGATGGATATGCCAAACTTGGTGCCAGTGCGCTTCATATCGATCACAAGGCACTCGACGCGGAAAAAGCTGCCGAAATCGTTGCGGCCAATGTTCCGCTGGTCTGCTATACCGTCAATGATCCGGCCCGTGCCAAAGAGCTGTTTGGCTGGGGCGTGACATCGGTCATTACCGACGATCCCGCAAAGATGATTGCCGCAATCCCGCGTCATCCCAACCCGCAGGGCCGGAACAAATAAGCCGACAGGCACGATAATAATCACGCGGCGTGCGCCACCCGCCATTGCATTGCCACCGCAATGACTGCCGCGCATAAATGATAACGAGGAAACGAAAACAATGACGATCACACCACCCGGCGCCCCACCGGGTATGCCCCCCAATCATCCGGAAGGGTTGCCGCCAAATGTTCCGCCGGTTCCCCTGTACCCGCATAATCGTGTTCGGCGCCATTTAAGCGAACTGTTCCGGTTGGCGCTACCAGTTGTGATTGCGCGGCTTGGCATGCTGATCATGTCGGTTGTCGATACGATCATTGTTGGCAATTACGACAGTGCCAGTCTGGCCTATCTGAACATTGCCCACGCGCCTTTTACATCATTGATGGTAACCGGCATCGGACTTCTGACCGGGGTGATGATCCTGACATCACATTCGGTCGGACGAAACAATCTGCGCGAGGCCGGGCAGATATGGCGGGCTTGCATGCCCTATGCCGTTCTGATCGGCATTGCTTTCATGATCCTTACCTGGAAATCCGACTGGTTGTTTATGGCCACCGGCCAACCAGACGAGATCACCGAGCATGCCAGTACGCTGGCAATGATCCTGTCTATCGGGATGCCTGGTGCGTTGATCTATATTACTTGCAGTTTTTTCCTTGAAGGATTGCAACGGCCATTGCCGGGCATGATCATGATGATTGGTGCCAATGTCGTCAATCTGGTGCTTGATTACGGGCTGGTTTATGGCGCGTTCGGCCTTCCCGAAATGGGGGCCGAGGGTGCGGCGTGGACATCGACCGTCATCCGCTGGGTCATGGCGATCAGTCTGCTGGGATATATCTTTTTGATGCGCAGCCATTCCGATTACGGCATTCGCGACGGCTTTTCGGGCTGGTGGCATCATTCACGCGATGCCCGCCACATGGGATATGCCGCGGGCGCCAGCCAAGGCATGGAAACCAGTGCCTTTGCCGCCATGCAGCTTTTTGCAGGTCGGCTCGGCGTTGTTGCTGCGGCAAGTTACGGTATTACCATGACGATGCTGGCTTTGATGTTCATGGTGGCCCTTGGCCTGGCATCAGCAACGTCGGTTCGTGTCGGCATTGCCTATGGCAGACGTGACCGCCCCGATATGGCATTGGCCGGATGGATCGGACTTTTGACGACCATGATTGTGATGCTGCTTCTGAGCACGCCGCTTTACTTCTTTCCGGGGCTGGTGGCGCATCTGTTTAGTCAGGATGCCACGGTTATTGCCATGACTGCCGGTGTTTTGATCCTGATGCCGATCATTTTCCCGACCGATGGCGGGCAGAACGCCGCCATCAGCGCATTGCGCGGTGCCGGAGATAAATGGGTCCCGACAATCCTGCATCTGGTGTCATATATATGTGTGATGATCCCGACAGGTTACTATCTGACCTTTGTGGTCGGGCTTGGTGTTGCCGGACTGTTCTGGGGCATTGTGATCGCAAGCCTTGTCGCGGTTAGCGGCCTTGCCATCCGGTTTGCGATTGTATCGGGCCGCCCGATCAAAGCATATCAGCAATAGGCAAATGCCTTATCGCCAAAAGAAAGGTCCGCCGGATACCATCAGCGGACCTTTTATTTTGAGTGCCTCACTCAATGCAAAGCTAGGCGCGCACCGCATCGAGTTTAAGACGCGGCATCAGCAGATCGCAAAATGGCAGCACCAGTGTATCGAGTGCCGAAGCCGCCCGTGCGGCATCAATACGGATGATGTGCTGTTCTATATCACGCTGGGTCGCAAATTCACCCAAGGGCGAGAGTTCCGGCAGGGCTTCGACAAGGGTCGCATAAAATGCGGCCTGATCTTTGCGTGCAGTCCCCGCGGCAAGATTTCCAAGATGGTTATAAAGCGCCATCGCAAGGAACCAGCGGCAATAGGGCATCAAGCCTTGCAAAATTTCGGCACGTTGTTGGGGCTGAACATATTGCTGCAAATCGTGATCAAACCAGACGGCATTTTGCACCCCGGCAATGAACGCATTGCGAAGGGCCGGGTTGGTATCATTGAAAAAAACCGTGGTTAGCCAGCCAGAAAGATCGTCAAGCGCAGCACGACGCGTTTGCGGGGATACCGAACGGCTGAAGTCAAGGGCCGGCATCGGGGGTTGAGCCGACATCGCAAGAGTGGCCACCGCCGGATCGATCAGCGCATTGGCAAGCCATGCCTGATGCCAGATCTGCATCGGTCTGAAATAGGGTTCCTTTTCCGCCCTACCAGTTTCAATCCAGCTTTCGAGCAAATGGGCCCGGCCGAGCGATATGCCAATACGAAGTGCGTCTTCAAAGCCCATTCCGCCACGCAAGAGCGGATCGCCCAGCATATCTTCAAGCAAGGGCAATGCTGCAAACACATGATCGGAACGCAAACCCGCCCCCACTGGCTGATAATAACCCGCGGCATCCCGATGTCCGATCAAGCTGCGTGCGTGTCTGCCAAATGATCCCCAGAAGGCCAGCCGCACCGGTTCGGCACGCTTGCGCCAAAGCGGGCGGGTCATATGCCAGCTTTCGGTTTCGATCAGGGCCATCGTCATGGAAGCAGCCAGCCGAGCAAGGGGTTTGGCAATGGCGCCATCAAGTTCATCCACAGAACCGGCATGGGCAACAGAAAGCCGCCAGCCCGGCGTCTCATGCGGATGGCGATCCAGCCATAAATGAGCAAACCCGTTTGAACCGCCACGCTCAGCGGCGGGTACAACCAGATCAAAGAACATGGCAATGGGTGCTGGTACTTCGGGCACATCGTGATCGCCAAGCGGATTCCCAACCTGCCAGGTCCGGATCATCACATCCTCTGCATCCGGGCGATTCCGGAAGAATGGTGGCAGGAAACCTGCATACTGATCGTTTGCGGATGTATCGGTCATGGATAGCCTCGCAGTCTTGGCGGCGATAGTGGCGCAATGGTTGCTGGCGTGCTGATACCCAAGGAAATCGGACCCGTCAATTACCGCAGCAATTTAATCAGGCTCGTGTCAGACCGGCATGACCAAGGCTGGCTTCGCGATATACCGAGGGAGGCATCCCCACCAGACGGCGAAAATCACGACTGAAGTGAGCATTGTCGGTAAAGCCACACCAAAACCCGATTTCTCCAACCATCAGGCTGGTGCCATTCAGAAGGCGGCAAGCTTCGCGCACCCGCACCAGACGCAGGAGATCGGAAAAACGGCTATTGGCCTGTTGCAGGCGACGCTGCAAAGTCCGACCCGATGTATCAAGCGCATTGGCAACATCGTCAATCGTCCAGCTGCGACCGATATCATGTTCAAGCACGGTGCAAAGTTTTTGCACGACCGGCCGACTGTTTCCAACGGTCGGCGCCGTTCCGGGCATGTTCGCCATAAAAGGATAGCCCGATGAAATCGCGACATAGCTTTGCCAACTGATGCGAAAACGTAAAGCACGCCCGGCAAAATCGAGCTTCTTGATCAGTTTTCCGTTTCGGATCACCGGAATAGAAGGACCATGGCTTGGCAGGATTGCGCTGCTGACATTTTCTACACCGACCGCTTCGAGCAGGCCAACCATGAAACCATGCATTAAAAGGTTTTCGACCCGTGCGGGCGGCTGGCCACGAACCGCACCACGATGCAGGGTCAATGATTTGCCAGCGGCCTGATAATCGGTGCGACTACGGGCATGGGAATAACCTTCAAGCCGATGCCAGCGATCAGCAACCAATTCCGGTGTTGCCCCCTGGCGTAACATGGTCAAAACCGGTTGCTGTTCCTTAAGTGCCAGATGACGTCCCAACCGCACCAGCACCGAAGGCCCGTTAGCTTCTTCAAGAGCAAGCAGGATGCTGCGTAGGCGGGCACTTGTGATGACCGTGCCTTCCGGTACAAGATCATATCCCTTTGGCAACCAAGCCAGTTGCCGGATCAGCGCGGTATGCAAACCAAACGAAACGAATTCCTGCATCACCCATCACATTTTAAAATCGCCACTTGGCGCGATCATACAAATATATGAACTGGCTGTCAGATTGCCGTAGAAAATGTCACGAAGCTGTTACATTGATCGCTTGATGTTTCATGCTGTCAGCATGCACATTGCACCGGGCGCGACGACTGTGCCAGTCTGGCAAGGCCCATACCCAATGGAAAGCCATATCGTGATTAAAGTTCTATTTGTCTGTACCGGTAACATCTGCCGTTCCCCCACCGCCGATGGCATTTTCAAGGCCATGGTCGCCAAAGCAGGGGTGGGTGATACGATTGAAGTCGATAGCTGCGGCCTTTCGGGATATCACGCTGGTGAACAGGCAGATCCGCGATCGCGCGAAATGGCCGCCAGCCGCGGATATGACCTGTCCCTGATCCGATCGCGTAAAATCAATTCAAGTGATTACAGCGAGTTTGATTACATCCTTGCGATGGATGAGGGACACTTGGCCGATATGCAAAAGCAATCTCCGGCACAGTATCACGACAAGTTGGAACTGTTTTTGGATTACCACCCGGACCACAAAGGCCAAAGCGTTCCTGATCCCTATTATGGCGGCGCAAACGGCTTCAGATCGGTTGTCGATATGATTGAGGAAACGTCAGGTGCCTTGCTAACCCACATCAGGGAAAAGCATGGAATTTGAGCGATGGCATCGCCGGTGACCACACAACAGATTACCGACATTTCCGGAAGCGAGGTTGTGGCATACCAACCGCTTTCGGGAGGATGCGTTTCCGATGTGAAACGGGCCGATCTTCGCGATGGTCGCAAACTCGTAATCAAGCAGGGTGGCGAGGCAAATCTGGAAATTGAAGGCCGGATGCTTGACTATCTGGGCAAGCATTCCCCTATTCCATTTCCGGCCGTTTTACATGCCGAACCGGGATTGCTGATCATGAATTTTATTGAAAATGATGGTCACATGAACGGTCAGGTTCAAAGTGACCTTGCCGTCCTATTGGCCAGCCAACATCAGGTTACACAAGACCGGTTTGGTTTGTCCTTCGACACGCTTATTGGCGGCCTAGATCAGCCCAATCCCCTTACAGGCGACTGGATCACCTTCTTTCGCGATCATCGTCTGCTTTACATGGCAAAACAGGCAACAAAGTGCAGGCGACTACCGGGGCATTTTTTATCGCGGATCGAAACTCTGTCGACAAAACTTGGCGATCTTTTGCCGTTGGATTGCAAACCATCCTTGCTGCATGGCGATCTGTGGGGTGGCAACATTTTGTGCCAACAGGGAAAGATAGCCGGATTGGTTGATCCGGCTGTTTATTTTGGTGATCGGGAGATTGAGCTTTCCTTCGGCACATTATTTGGTGACCTGACGCCTGCTTTCTTTGATCGATATTCGGAGATATTTCCGATCCTGCCAGGGTTCTTTGAAGAACGCCGTGATCTTTACAATCTTTACCCCCTTTTGGCGCATGTTCGCCTTTTCGGTGAGTCTTATGTCGGTTCCGTGGATCGCATTCTCATCCGTTTTGGGGTATGACGGGCACAATCAGCTTTCAAACACAAAAAGAAAACAGGCTTATGAGAACCGGAATACTAGTTGGCGTAACAGTTTTTGCCACCGTGATCAGCATTGCTGCTGTTGCACATGAAGGCGCAAAAGGTGTCGTAAAGGAACGGATGGATGGCATGGAGGTCATCGGCAAGCAGGTCAAGATGATGGTTCCGATGTTAAAAAGTGAAGCATCCTATGACCCGGCCAAAGTCGAACTGGCTGCCATGAAAATCAGTAGCCATGCAGGATCGGCCTTTACCGAACTGTTTCCGACCGATAGCGCCGATGCGGCTTCCGAGGCGTCG
>CAMPHD010000172.1 GCA_946885765.1 uncultured Thalassospira sp. | reverse complement strand
GGGTAAGGCGCCGCCTGTGGAAGTCCGCATGGCTGGCGGCAGCCTGCCTGGTGATACAAATATGAATAGCGGCCTTTAAATATCGGACATGGATATTCATTCCTGGATCCAAGAGACTGGCAATGTTCATAACTTTTGAAGTTTTTTCATATGCCGGTCCTGATCCTGCTTTTGGGCACGACGATTGTCTGGGCGATGCTTCTGGTGTGCAACCGGATTGCGTTGACGGCGTTTGACGTCGATGTCTATGCCATGACGTGCTGGCAGCTGGTTTTTGGTGGGCTGGCGCTGGTGTTGCTTGCCCCCGGCCGCGCCATTCCGTGGCGGCAATTCACGTTGCGGATCAATTGGGCCTATGGAATTTTGCGCGTCCTGACCGGGGTCAGTTGGACCGCGGCACTGGTTTATATCAGCGCCCCCGCAAGCGGGATTTTGTCGCAAACCGGCATGCCGATGGCAGCCCTTGCCGCAGCCCTTATCCTTGGCCGTGCACCGGGAAAATCGGAATGGTTCGGCCATGCGATCCTGCTTGGCGGGGCAGGCTTCCTTGCGTGGCATCTGCCTGACGGGTTTGCCAATCCGGCGGTGTGGCTGATGCTGGCATCCGAAGTCACGGCGATTTCATCATCGGTTCTGGCGGAAAAACACCCCGACAACCAGATCAGGGATGCATGGTCGCATTTGCGCTTTACCGGGGTTTTGCTGTTGATTACCGCCTCGGTCTTCCTGATCTTCCCGCCGCTGATCGGCTTTATCAGCCCGGTTCCAATCCCCTATACCTCGCTTGACGGGTTCTTCGGGATCGAAACCATATTGGCCGGTCTGATCCTTGGCACGCTGTTGCGCGGCCCTGCCATGGTCCTGACATTGCGCTCAATCAAGACAGCCGGGATGGAGAAATACATTCTTGCGACCAGTATCCTGCCCTTTATCCTGCTGGGGCTCGAAATGCTTGCCGCGCGGTTTGACCTGACGCCGGCCCCGACCCATGACAGCGTCTTCTGGATTTCGGCCCTTCTGGTGATGCTGGGCATTGTTCAGATCACCTATTCGAAACGTCGCCATGCCAGACGCCAGAAGGCACTTGGTACGACCAACCCGGCCGCAGCAGCCCCCACCGCCACGGCCTGAATACGAAAAGAACAAGACGCGCCCCCTCGCGCCACCAATGCAGGGTCGCCCTGCGGTGAGGAGCCCCTTTCTCCTGACCGCATCCTCAAACGGCCAGCCTCCCAAAAAATTGGTCGTTCGACCCTGTTTCCATCCGGCTAGTCTCCCTTCCGGATGGACCGAAACGCCCGGTTTCCCCGACCGGGCGTTTCCTGTTTCTGCGGGACCACACACTTCGCGATAAAATTGCCATCCCCGCATTGATGAAACTTGAAATTGATACGCGCGAAAATTTGCCTAAACTGCCTGCACCCCGAAAAGGGGCAAGAGGGACAAACAAGCGCCTGAAAACGGGCCGCAAACCGCGCGGGGATTATCCATGACAAGCCTGCAACAGCCAGACAATTACGAAACACTCAAAGCCAAGATCAGCACCGCAGCCATTGTCGGCCATACCACCGACAGCACCGCGAAAATCTGGGTTCGAGCCTATATGGCCGGTCTCTGGACACTGATCGTAAGTGCACAGAAGCTGCCCGAGGATGCCTATGACCTGTCAGGCAAAAGCCTTGCTGAGATGAAGGATGAAAACACCGATATCGTTTTCATGGCCGAACGCAATTTCACCCATCAGACCGACCTGACAACGACATTCGAGGTCAGCGGCCTTAAAGCCGATACGCGCTATTACTATTATCTGGCATCTGACAAGCTTGATCTTGATCGCTGCATCGAGATGGGCGGCGATCACGCATACTGGTTCAGGACCCTTGCCAAAAACCCGCAATCCCTGCAATTCGGGTTTTATTCCTGCCACGACCCGTTCAGCGTCAAACCCAAGAGCGAAGGCGCATGGGACAAGTTTTATGACGTGCTGAACGAACGAAGGGTCGATTTCGTGATTGGCGGCGGCGATCAGGTTTATTGCGACACCAACCATAAATCGCAAATCCAGGATGTCTGGGTGTGGCTTAAGAATAACAAAAACGCGTTGCTCGCGACCTATCGCAAGCCCGACGGAAGCCTCAATGAACCCGCCATCATCGACTATTTCACCAAGCTTTACCGCACCTATTACCGAATTTACTGGCAGTTCGAACATCTGCGATATGTCTATCGCCGGTTCCCGCAATACATGATCTGGGACGATCACGAGATCATGGATGGCTGGGGGTCGTTAACCGCCAAGGAACGCAAGGCCAAGATTTGCAATTTCTTTCAGGATGACGACGAAGACGCCAATTACGAACTTGTCATGCTGATGTTCAAAGCCGCGGCACGGGCTTATCTGGAATATCAGCACGCCCATAACCCCGACAGCAAGATCATCAATGACGATCCCGATGCCAGCCACTGGGATTACAATTTCCATCAGGGAGCCTATGGCTTCTACATGCTGGATGTGCGCGGCCATCATGATTGCGAATTGCCCGACGGGCAGCGATTGCTTGGTGCCGACCAATTCAAGCGTTTCAAAAGCTGGATCAATTCCGCAGCAACCAAAAAGAAAAAGGCGATCTTTATCTGCTCGCCCGTACCGGTTGTTCACTGGACGGAAAGTGCGGTCAACACCCTCGACTTTGGCGGGCAGAAGGATGATTTCATGGATGAATGGGGCCATGAAACCAACCACAAGGAACGCAATGCGATGCTTGAACTGCTTCTGGCACGATCAGCTAAAAGCAATATACCGATCGTGATCCTGAGCGGTGATGTCCATTGCGCCAGCGCGTTTCAGATCACCCATTGCACGACCTATCCCAAGGCGCGGTTGTTCAATGTGACTTCAAGCGCGATTTCACGCAAACCGGCACCGGGAATCGCCACGACTGCCATGCAGAAATCAGCCGAAATAGACGGATTTGACGGTGGGCGATTTGAACAGATGTTCCGCTTTGCCGGGGAAAATAACTTTGCCCTCATCAATGCCGATTGCCGGGATAATGATTTGAAACTGACGGCCACCCTTTACTGGGCCGAACCCGGATCCGAAAGTGTCACGCAACAGGTGATCAAGCTGGTTGACTAAAAGAACAAAGGCCCGGAAATCCCGGGCCTTTATTACAAGATAAGAAGCTTGATCGTCACTTGACCAATTCAATTTTCGGCGGCTGCCACGAACCGTCAAGGATTGCGTCCTTGCCCCAATAAGCACGGATGTAAAGCGAGAATGTACCATCCGGTGCCGGAAGCCAGTTGCTTTCCCTGTCTGCACCCGGCGACGTTGCTCCGGCATAAAGGGTTAAGGACCCGTCGTCGTTACGTTTCAGGTTCTTGTTCTTGGTGCCGAGCGAAAAACGATGCAGATCGTTGGCATGGAACAGGTGCTTGTCATTATAAAGCGTCAATGACCAGAACCCGTTCACGGGCGGTTCCTGACCTTCTGCAAAGGTGATCGCATAGGTCTTTGCCCCCTGAAGCTGATCGCCGTTTTTGTCAAAATCGGTGTAGAAATATTGCGTCTCGTTTGGGCGATTGTCGAACATGTTCGATTTCGATGTCCCGGTGCGGTTGTAATAATCCACGCCCCAATCCGCATTGTTGACCGACCGGTTCCATCCATTACCAGCAGGCTTGCCGTTATTACGCCATTCAAAGAACGGCGCAATAACCTCTTTCTCGGTTGCGACCGCTTCCTCGTCGATTAGTTTCCTGATCTCCGGGTTCATGGCGGCAAGTTCAAGAAGCCAGCGGAACTGCGCATACATGGCATCTTCGCCGGGTAACGGAGGCACATTCTGAAGAACCTGTCCCAACTGGTCAAAGAACCTTTCGGGGATGACCCATTTCGTTTCGCCGTCATCACCGCCACCAGATGGCGGAGCGGGAATATCGGCCAACTCGCTCCAGTCTATGGTTTTCATGCTGCCATCAAAATCCGACAGCGGATAGACAAGTATCTGATCCACCACCTTCTGGATCGCAGCGCGGTCTTCATCCGTATCATCCATGAACACGCGCGGTATGGTGTTGGCCAAGGCCGTGGATGAATGGATCACATCGGTGATCCCGTCCGGCACATCGCCCTTCCAGTTCGGCCCTACCAGCAAATAAAATCCCGGCTTGCTGCCATAGGGTTTGCCAAGCTCGCCGAACTGGTCGGTCCGCGCATCGTAAAGCGCATAGACCCAGAACCGGTCACCGAAATCGGGAACCTGAACAACCACCGGCTGGTTATCGAGATCGAAGAAACCCAGACCGTAAACCACATCCTGATTGGGGCAGGTTACAAAGGTTTCGGCGGGATCGATATAATCGTGCAGCATCCCGACATAACCCTGCGGCGCGACGGGCAGAATACCGCCCAGAAGGCCGGGTTTCGGTGCCTGTGTGATCCGGTCGTGCCGACTGATCATATTGACCATCGGCCATCCCCAGACATAGGCCTGTCGTGCCAGCGCCCTGACATAGGCGGGATGGGGTATCGCATCGCTTGACGGTTTGGAGAGTTCGGCAAAGGTTGTAGGTGTTTGCGCATGCTGGGCATAGGCAAGCGATCCGTTTCCCATTGCCGTTGCCAGCAGGACCGACGCCAAAATTGGTAGGGTTTTCCTCATTACAATCTCCTGTCACCAAAGTCCTGATTAAGCCAGTTACCGTCGTTGATCTGGTCCAGTAACGTTGGGATTTCCCCTTCCTGCGGGGTTTGTGCCTATGCCGATGGCAATATTGAAAATGCCAATCATGGCAGCTACGGCACAGACCATGACTGTTCTGGAATCCGGCTTCATATCCCGTCTCCCAAAAAAACAAACCAGCCCGGACGAATGACCGGGCTGGCGTAAAAGATTACATCGCTTCCTTAGGCGTCACGATCGGCCACCAGAATTCGAAGGTATCCAAAGTGCTTCGGAATTCGTCGAAGGCCGCAGCATCGCCTTCAAGCGATGCCTTGCCGCTATCCACCGGATCCTTGAGCGTGGTTTGACCCAGCATCACATCATTAAAATCACTGCGGGCAACACTGAGCGAGACATTGGCATTGTCAAACGGCGATGTGTAATAGTTCAGCACCCCGTTTTCGAGCGCGACACCATAGGATTCCTTTGTGTCGGTCATGGCGAAGTTCATGAAGATCTGCTTGCCTGCCGCGCGTTCACCATTCACATGAACGGCAAGGAAATCAAGGAACATGGTCAATGGCATCGATTTGATGGTATCGGGCGACGCGGTATTAGGAGCCGCTGCCTGCATGATCCCGTCACGCAATTCCTTTGCCCCGGACAGATAGAAGTTCCGCCAAGGTCCGCTTTCGGCCTGATATCCCATTTGTTCAAGCGCATCGGCCAGAAGATCCTTGGCGTCCTGATTGTCCGGTTCGGCCATCACGACCTTATCAAGGACCTGCGCCACCCAACGATAATTGCCTTCATCGAAATCGGCCTTTGCCTTTTCGATCACCGCATCGGCACCGCCCATATATTCAACGAATTTCGGACCGGCATCAGCGGGCGGCAGGGCATCAAGACGCGACGGGTTGCCATCGAAATAGCCAAGATAGAAGTTCCAGACCGCCTTGATGTCGTGCTTGACCGATCCGTAATACCCACGCGCGGCCCAATAGGTTGCAAGCTCGTCCGGGATTTTGATCATCTCGGCGGCTTCTTCCATGTTGTATCCCATATTGGCCAGACGCAGGGTCTGGTCATTGAGGTACTTCATGATGTCACGCTGTTTTTTCAGGCGTTCAACGATATCTTCCTGCCCCCAGACCGGCCAGTGATGCGGCGCAAACAGCACTTCGGCATCGCCACCCCAGATTTCCAGCGTCTGTTGCAGATAGCCCGACCAGGCCCGTGCATTGCGCACCTTTGCCCCACGCAGGGTATAAAGGTTATGCAGGGTATGGGTGGCGTTTTCCGCCGTGCAAAGTGCCTTGAGTTCCTTGATGTAGAAATGCATCTCGGAGGGCGCTTCACTGCCCGGCGCCATCAGGAACTGGTAAGTAAGCCCGTCCAGCTCGAAGGTCTGGCCGGTTTTCATGATGATGTCGGTCGGCTCTATCAGGGTGACTTCGCCCGACGAGGTCCCAAGACCAAGACCCGTCCCCAAACCGCCCTGCGGCCCCTTGGGCAAAAGGTTGCCATACATATATGTCGCACGGCGGCTCATGGCGTTACCGGCAAACACGTTTTCGCTGATCGCTTCTTCGACAAAGCCCTCGGGTGCAATGATATGGACCTTGCCTGCCTTGACATCGGCCTCGTCCACGACACCGCGAATGCCGCCGTAATGATCGACGTGGCTGTGGGTATAGATCACCCCGACCACCGGTTTGTTGCCGCGATGTGCGCGATAAAGATCAAGCGAAAGCTTGGCCGTTTCGGCAGAAATCAGCGGATCAACGATGGTCACACCTTCATCGCCTTCGATAAAGGTGATGCCCGACAGATCGGCACTGCGCACCTGATAGATTTTCGGGGTGACTTCAAACAGGCCGCCCTGAAGCATCAGTTGCAATTGTCGCCACAGGCTGGGGTTGACCGATGCCGGGGCTTCCTTGTCCTTGGCGAACTGATAGGCGGATAAATCCCAGATCGGGGTACCATCCTTGCCGTTAATCACACCGTTATTTGGCAAAGGCGCGATAAAGCCACGTGCGGCATCCTCGAAATCATCCATGTTATCGAAGGGTAATTGATCAAGAACGGCTGCATTGGCCGCTTTCGTCGTTTCGGTTGCCGGTTTTGGATCGGCTGCCGAAGCCGTGCCGGTCATGACGAATGACAGAAAGATGCCTGTCAAAAGTCCCGATGTGATCCTGCCTTTGTACTTTCTCATTGCTCGAAACTCCATTTTGTTTGTTCTGGAAAAGTCGAAGTTCCTTTGTCGTTACTTCGGAAACAGGAAAGTCAGTTGCAGCCGGATGCCCCAGCCATCAGGACCTGCATCCGGGCTTTCGGCCCAGTATCGAACACCACCACCAACACTGATTTTCTGATCCCCTATACTCATCAGTTTGGTGACAAGCCCATTGA
>CAMPHD010000171.1 GCA_946885765.1 uncultured Thalassospira sp. | reverse complement strand
AGACCGTGATCGGCCCGATCTTCTTCGAATTCATCCAGCGCAAGGGCGACGAGGGCTTCGGCGAAGGCAATTTCCGCGCCCTGTTTGAAAGCATCGAAGAAGACCAGATCCGTCGCGGCGTTCTGAAAGTCGATGCGGCGGAATAGGGCAGTTGAGCAGGGTGGGCGGATTAGATTCTGCCTGCTCAAGCTATTGAAAAACATAACATTCTCGCCGTATTGAGCTTTGGCTGGGAACTTTTTCCAGATTTTTTAGAAAAAGTTCTTGATTTGTTCTTTTTGTTGTGTCATAAAGATAAAGTCAACAGGACAAATGGGTCCGGAGGCAAAACCCGCAAAGCGTGATTCGCTTTTGCGGGTTTTTTGCGTTTCGGGCGGCAAAACAGGAATGGGATGATGACAGAACATCGATTTGATCGGCTGAAATGCCGACGGCGGTATCGCCAAAGGGACATCACGGGCGCATGGAAAAGTCATTACGGCGGCGGTGCGTCCGGGCCGTGAGGCCGTCGGATATTTGCGAAAAACTGTTGTTTATCATGACGGGAGAGATGTGTCCTTGGGGCAAGGACGTTTGTTCGGGGCAGGGATAGCCGGGGCCAAGTTGGCTCGGTTCGGTTCAGTCCGGTCGGTGAAGTCTGGCAATGTCGAGGATCAGCAGGCCCGAATTGCGTCCGCATCAGATCGGCGGGCTGAATTGGTTGGCGTGGCTTGGCGATCGGGCCGATGGATCATTCGGAGATGCCGAAAGGCTGGTCATCAATGGCGGGATTTGTGCCTGCCCTGCGACAACGCCTTCGTCCTTGGGGCGAGGTGCGCTTGCAGTGTCCATCGAAAGCCCGAGGTGTTTAGCAGGGACTGGGGCGTGTGGTCAGTCTGGTGCAATCCAGTTCTGTCCAGCCTACCCGGTCGGTGGCGTTTGGCGATGCCGAGGGGTAGCGGGATCGATTGCCAGTGGGCCGAAGGAGCGTTCGAAGATGCCGAAAGGCCGGTCATCGATGGCGGGAGGTGTGCCTGCCATGCGACAGTGCTGTTGCCCTTGGGGTGAGGTACGTTTTGGCGCAACCGAGAGCGGCGGATGTTTGTCTGGGGCAGCGGATTCTATCCGGGGCGCGGTTCTTCCGGTCGGTGGCACTTGTCGATGCAAAGGGCAGCGGGGTTGAATTGAGTTGAGTTGGCTGGATTGGTTTGTCGGTTGATCAAAATCGTCATTCCGGGCGCAGCGCAGACCCGGAATCCATGCCCTGTTGAAAGAGGCTGGATTCCCGCCGTTGCTGGAATGACGATCAGGTCGGGAGTGCCTTGTCAGCGGTCCGAATCCCGTTTGGCAGGCCGTTCTTACCGGGGCGTTTATCCATTGTCAGGCGCAGCAGGCTTCGCTTTTGGCGCCTGACACGTCAATGCCATGACCAATGGCGCGCGCACAGAAATGCGGACGCAAACCCGATTTTTCAAACAGGCTTTCGATATCGTCCTGGCCGTCAAGGAATCCGCCCTGATGCACCAGAAGTGTCTTGATGCCTGCCGCCAGTCCACCCAGCACATCGGTATGGATCGTATCACCCACCATCAGGACCCGCTCCCGGCTGATATCCGGGTGACGACGCAGGACTTCATCAAACACGTGACCATAGGGCTTGCCGACACAATCCGGTATCACGTTGCAACGATCTGCTGCCTTATGGGCGAAATATCCGGACTCAACCGACAGGAATGCACCCATCGGCGCGCAGATATCGGGATTACCGACCAGAATGGGGCGCGGATTGGCCGCAAGGCTTTCTTCCAGATGATTCTGCTGGATATCAGACCAGTTTTCAGAATCAATAAGAACAAAACCGTCAACCGCATCATAAAGCGCACGATCCGCACCAAGCGGTTCCACCCTGCCCGGCAGGATATCAAATGGCCAGTGGACCGGTGCCATTGCTCCCCAATGGGACAGATCCTTGTAGGTTTCCATCATCGGGGCCACGAATTGCTGGCTGCTGATCAGGTTTGTCGTGTTAAAATCAAACCCGCGCCCACGATGCCGTGCCAGAATTGCCTCGGCTGAACTCGATGCATCATTGGTGACAACGGCAAGTTTCTTTCCCGATTTCTGAAGGGCGGCCACCGTTTCGACCGCGCCGGGAATGGCTTGCGGCCCGCTATTGAGCACACCGAAAGCATCAAACACGATCAGATCAAATTGATCAGCGATTTCCAGAAGGTTCCCGACATACTGTGTTTTCGCAGGAACAGACTTCGGATCAACCTGTGGCAAACGCGGGGCATATTGCAGATAAGCTGCAATTGCCTGCTCAAAGCTGAGCTTCGGGCGGTTGATACTCATCTGTCCGTGTCTCCTGTCCGATAGAAAGCCATCCATGGATTGGTCTGAAAACGTCAATCCGGATATGTTCATATGAAAATCGCGATTGCTGTTGTAGCGGTTCCGCCCTCAATTGGAAAGCGATTGGTAATTTAATTAGCTATGCGCTGAAAACATAGCAATAAACAACGAAGCAAATCTGTATTATGACGTTATTTAAGCGTTTTCGTTGCAAAAACATGACTTTCTGCGCTTTCCAGTCGCCAGCCATGCAAAAAACGCATTGGATTTCACAATCAACCGGGCGTAGTTTGCATTCACGAAATAAAAACGATGTATCGACTGGTTGATGCGAAAAAATGCAGATGATCATTCGGTACATATTAAACAGACCGACACGTCAAACCAGTTAACTATTCCTTTATGGAATATCTTCGGTGAGCACATGCCGGTTATCTGAATGACAGCGCCAATTTGAAATTGGCCGGTTTGAAATAGGTGATGAAATGATCGTAACCAAGATTTTTGCTTTCCTGCGCGCCCTTCGTGTTCAGTACCAGACCCAGACTGCGCTCCGTAAACTTGATGCACGTGAGCTGGCAGATATCGGCCTGAACCGTGACATGATTGATGATGTCGCACATCGCGTTGCTTTCGGTCGCTAAGCCAGACCGTAGCCGTCCAAAGAAAAGCCCCGGCATTGATTGCCGGGGTTTTTCCTGTTTTCGGGATAATGTGCTGACAGGGCAAGCGCTCCCCTCGCCCCGTTGTGGCGCCCCGTTCTAGTTGGCAAATAGCGCGTTGTAATCCTCGCGCAGGATATTCTTCTGTACTTTTCCCATCGCATTGCGTGGAAGCTCGGACACGAAGAAAACGCGCTTGGGCACTTTGAAATTGGCAAGCTGTCCCTTGATCGCATTCACCACATCGTCTTCGGACAGTTTATCGCTACTGCGGACGATGACGGCGACAACCGCTTCGCCGAAATCCGGATGCGCGACACCGATCACGGCACTTTCGACAACACCATCCATCTTGTCGATGACCGTTTCGATTTCTTTAGGGTAAACATTAAACCCGCCGGAAATCACAAGATCCTTGGCGCGACCAACGATATGGACATATCCCTTGGCATCGATCTTGGCGATGTCACCAGTAATGAAGAACCCGTCTTCGCGGAATTCCTCGACAGTCATTTCCGGCATTTGACAGTATCACGCAAAAACGTTCGGTCCTCGAGATAACAGCACACCGATCTCGACGGTTCCAAGCACATTACCCTTTTCGTCACAGACCCGAACTTCCACATCTGGCAGGGCCGGGCCGACCGTATGCACGATCCGCTCGCCATTTAACGGGTTGGACGTTGCCATTCCCATTTCAGTCATGCCGTAACGTTCCAGCAGCGCCTTGCCAGTCCGTTCTCTGAAGGCCACGAAGGTTTCGGGCAACAAGGGAGCCGATCCGGAAATGAACAGCCGCATGCCGGATGTCACATCGGCATTGAAATCATCACCAGATAATAGCCGGACATAGAATGTCGGTACCCCCATCATCACAGTACTGCGCGGAAGCAGCGCCATGACCTGATCGCGGTCGAACTTCGGCAGGAAGAACATTTTCGATCCCGACAGCATCACGCAATGACACGCGATGAAAAGCCCGTGCGTATGGAAAATGGGAAGCGCGTGCAAAAGAACGTCGTCCGGGCCAAAGCCCCAAAGCTTTTCCAGGGTCGCGGCATTTGACCACAAATTGGTCTGGGTCATCATGGCGCCCTTTGGCTTGCCCGTCGTGCCAGAGGTATAAAGAATGGCAGCAAGTTCATCATCAGCACAGGCAACCGGGGCATACTCGGCGGGGAAATCCGCCGCCTGATTGATCAGCGTCCCCTCGCCCGATGTGCCAAGTGTTAAAACCTTTTCAACGCCCTGTGCGTCGGCAATCGACGTTACCTCGTCTTCGCGGTGCGGCTGGCAGACAAAAATGACCGGTGCCGCGTTCCCCATGAAATAGGCAAGTTCACCTGCCTGATACGCGGTATTCAGCGGCAGATAGACCAGACCTGCGCGGATACAGCCCAGATAAAGGAACAGGGCTTCGGGGGATTTATCGACCTGAACCGCGACGCGATCACCTTTTTGGGCACCAAGCGCGGTCAAAAGCCCGGCAATACGTGCGGATGCCACATCGGCATCGCCGTAGCTGTATGTTGTGCCTTCTGCCGTTTCGATCAGGACCTTGGACAGGTCGGATGGAAATCGGCTTTGTATGCGCATGAAAAGGCTGTTGGTCACGGCGTATCTTCCCTGTTTTCGGATCTTGTACCGGGCATTCATGCTGCCCGGCGTCATACCGGGCAGCATAGTGCACACAAGAATATCCGCAAACAAGTACTGTTTTACCGCTATGGGCGGTGGTGGTCAGCCGACCTGCGGAAATTCACCATCAATAAACGGGAATGTTTCGCCAACCGTCACCAGCAATTCCGGGTAAAAACCGTTGAAATGGGTGGCAAGTGCGTTGCTGTAAGCACCGATATGACCAAATTCGATCCAGTCACCTTCGCGGATGTCTGCTGGCAGGGTCACCGTCGCCGGAAGCACATCCATGTTGTCGCAGGTCGGGCCATAGATCGTGAAATCAAGGGTGTCGTTTTCGTTGAAATCACCGCGAATTCGCATCGGCCGCACCGGGAAACGCAACTGCCCGGTGACAGCCTCGGAAAGGCTGCCATATACGCCGTCATTGATGAATAGCTGATCTTCCTTGCGCAGGTGTACCTGCGTGATCAGAGACACACCACTCGACACCAGCGCCCGGCCCGGTTCGCACATGAAGGTGGTATCGGGCAGGCCAAGCCAGCGGATGCAGTCCTTGATTTCCTCCATGAAGACCTCAAGGCCCGGTGCGCGCTGATTCATATACTGGCCAGGGAACCCGCCACCAACATCAATATAGCGCACTTTGACCCCGGAAAAATCGACAACCTGCCGGATCAGTTCAACAGCAATGCGATATCCGTTGGGCGTCGTGCATTGTGAACCGACATGGAAGCAAAGCCCGGCTGTATAGCCATAGCCATCGACCTTTTTCAAAAGTTCCGATGCCGTCATCGGACGGGCACCGAATTTTGCCGAAAGGTTATAGGCCGCCCCTGCCGGCGGGGTTGCCAGGCGGACATGAATGACAAGATCGGTCTCGCCATCGGTTTCGGCGCGGACTTTTTCAAGTTCATCCTCGGTATCGATCACGTAATGCTTCACGCCGAAAACACGATGCGCACTGCGAATGGCGTCCCGGCTTTTGACAGGATGCATGAAATAGACGTTCATGCCCGGAAACTGGCGGCGGACAAGGGCGATTTCCTCGGGCGATGCGGTATCGAAATGGCGAACACCGCCTTCGTGCAGGTAGCGCATGATTTCCGGGTGCGGATTACATTTGACTGCATAAAGGACATTGCCGGGAAACATATCGACAAACCGTTTGGCCGATTCACGCAGGATGTCAGGGCGCAGGCAATAAACCGGATAAGATGGCTTAAGTTCACGGACAACATCAAACGTCGTGTCGAAATGGCGCGGCATGGGTATCCCCTTGTCCTTACGGAATTGTATCTGTGGCGCATTCACAATCGGGAATGCAGCCCGCGTTTAATGTAGGGTCATGACCCTAACCCTATCAACCCTGCCCCTGACTGTCATGCCTAAGATGGTGAAAGGACCTTGCCTTTCCGGTATCGGATCGATAAATTGGTAAAACAATACCGAATAACCGCTTATTTTGTCGCGCAGCCAGAAAACGGGCGCGCAGCTATATGACAGGGAGCCTGAAATGTCTATCGAACCCGTGCTTGATCCCCATAAACTGGTCAAGGAACTCGATCACCGTCACCTGATCGACGGGGAACTTGTACCTGCCAAAAATGGCAAGAATTTCGACGTCCTGAACCCGGCAACCGGCAAGGTCATTGCGCAGGCTGCCGAAGGTGATGCCGATGATGTCGATTTCGCGGTTTCGGTGGCAAAGAAGGCCCAAAAGGAATGGGCGAACCGCCCTGCCCGCGAACGCGGCAAACTGGTTGCGGAATGCGGGCGTATCCTGACGCAGCATGTTGAGGAACTGGGCCGTCTGGTCGCCCTTGAATCCGGCAAGGCATTGCGAACCGAAAGCCGGGTCGAGGCATCGGTTCTTGCCGATATGTTCACCTTCTTCGGCGGCCTTGCTTCGGAACTGAAGGGCGAAACCATTCCGTTCAATCCGAACATGATGACCCTGACGACACGTGAACCGGTTGGCGTTGTTGGTGCGATCATTCCCTGGAACGTGCCGCTGCTTCTGATGGCGATCAAGGTTGCCCCGGCATTGGTTGCGGGCAACACCGTTGTCGTTAAATCGGCAGAAGACACGCCCTTTACCGTCCTTCGCGTCTGCCAGATCATGCAGCAGGTTCTGCCAAAGGGCGTCTTGAACATTCTGTCGGGCTTTGGTCCGGGATGCGGCGGTCCGCTGGTCGCGCACAAGGATGTCAAAAAGGTTTCCTTCACCGGATCGGTCGAGACCGGTCGCACGGTTTACCGCGCAGCCGCCGAAAAACTGATCCCGGTCACGCTGGAACTGGGTGGCAAGTCCCCGATGATCGTGATGGGTGACGCGGATCTGGACAAAGCCATTGCGGGGGCAATTGGCGGCATGCGCTTTACCCGTCAGGGCCAGAGCTGCACGGCGTCCTCGCGCATTCTGGTCCATGAAAGCCTGCATGACGAGTTTGTC
>CAMPHD010000170.1 GCA_946885765.1 uncultured Thalassospira sp. | reverse complement strand
GATCAGCGACATTGCCGGTCAAACCAACCTGCTCGCGCTTAACGCGACCATAGAGGCCGCACGCGCGGGCGAAGCCGGGAAAGGGTTTGCCGTGGTCGCCGCCGAGGTCAAAAACCTTGCCAACCAGACGGCCCGCGCCACCAGTGAAATTTCCGAACAGATTTTGGCAATTCAGGAAGAAACCGGCAAAACAGTCCAGTCGATGGACGATATTTCCGATGTTATTTCCCGCATTACCAACATCACCAACACGATTTCCGATGCGGTACGTGAACAGGCCGACGCAACGGGTGAAATCGCACAAAATGTCGAACAGGCTGCCATCGGCACACAGGAAGTCAGCAGCAATATCGAACGCGTCAGTGATACGGTTGCGGAAACCGATAAGGCCGCACATCAGGTTCTCAAAGTTGCCGAGGAACTTGGCCAGCTATCAACCGAACTTCGCAGCGAAGTCGATAGTTTCCTGATCAGTATCCGATCAGCCTGAACACAGAATACACTTCAATCCAAGCCATACGCCCCGCGCCGTCCCGTACGGTTGCGGGGTTTGTATTTTTTGCACCTTGCAATGACCGCAGGAAGGACAAAATTAAATGGTTACAGCATGTTATGAAAAATGTGGCTTCCGTGAACTGCTCGACACCAATTTTAACCTGACGGCAACGGCTTATATGTCTATTCTGTCAAAAAAGAGGGTTAACTCTTTAAAGTTCTAAATGGGTTGGGGGTATTCGAGCGGTTCACGCTTGGAGAAAATAAAAGACAATGTCTTTTACGACGATCTTGGGGATTCTGGTCGGTGTGGGGCTTTTTGTCGGCTCCATCTTCATTTCGACCGACAACTATTTTGTGTTTATCAGTCTGTCGAGTGCGTTGATGGTGATCGGCGGAACATTGGCAGCGACTTTTATTGCCTATGAAGCGCGCTATGTTCTGCTTGCGCTCAAACTTATTTTCAAAATTTTTCGGGCACCGCAAATGGGCCGGGGCCAGTTGACCGGCGAAGTCGGTCGTGTGGTCAAATGGGGCTACCTGCTTCAGAAAAAGGGCATCAACGCGCTGGAGCAGGAAGCACAGCGCGTCGGCAAGGACGAGCCGTTTCTGGGCTGGGCGATGGAAGTCGTAATCACCGGGTATAATGGTGATGAAACCGCCGAAATGCTACATAACGCGATTGAAAATGCGTTCAACCGTAATCTGGTGCCTGTATCCATCCTTAAAAACATGGCGGGTGCCGCACCGGCATTCGGCATGATCGGTACGCTGGTTGGCCTTGTGATCATGCTTGATAAAATGGCCGACGATCCGACACAGCTTGGTGCGGGTCTTGCGATTGCGCTGATCACGACGCTTTACGGTATTGTTGCCGCCCGGTTCTTTTTCATGCCCGCCGCCAGCAAAATCCAGCAGCGTGAAGAAATCATGCGGTTTCGCAATTACCTGATTGCCGAAGGCCTGATCATGCTGGCGGACCGCAAGGGACCGCGCGCGATCCAGGACAAAATGAATTCGTTCCTTGATCCGGCAATCCATTTCAATATCGACAAGTCCGCAAAATAGCAGCAGCCAAGATACGTTTGAAGACAGGAGGCCATGATGGCCCGGCGCAAGTCACCCATGGGGCAACGCAAAGACGAACCAGTCGATGAAGACTGGATGGCAACCTATGCCGACGCGATCACACTTCTGATGGCGTTCTTTGTGATGTTGGTCAGCTTTTCAAAAGTCGAAATCCCGCTTTTCGAAAAAGTTCAGTCGGGCATCGCCGAACAGATTGGCAAACGCGATATTGTCCGCCCGACCCAGGTCCTTGAAACCGACCTGAAGGACGTTGTCTTCAATATGTCGATGGATAATGCAGTCAATGTCGCGACAGATGATGAAGGTATCCTGATGGAACTGGGCAGCGGATCGTTCTTTCATCCTGGTTCGGCCAATCTGACGCAGGATGCGGTCCTGTTCCTGAAAGATGTCGGCGATCTTTTGAAAGAACCCCGATATCTCGGTTTTCAGATCGAAGTCACCGGCCATACCGATGACAGCCCGATCAACACGCCGCGCTTCCCGTCCAACTGGGAACTCGCCGCCGGACGGGCCATTGCCGTTGTCCGGTTCTTAACCGCGGTCGGGGTTGATCCCGACAGTGATCGTATGCGGGCGATTTCCTATGGCGATACAAAGCCGAAATTGCCCAACCGCGACGACGACGGCAATCCGATCGAGGAAAACCGTGAAGCCAACCGCCGCATCGATATCCGCGTCTTCCCGAAATATTCGCGGGTATTCTGATTTCAGCGGCTTGTTGCCCCTACTCGATCACGACAACCATTTCATCGCGCGCCGCAAAGACATTTGACCATTGTTCGCGGGCTTGTTGTTCGATCCCGGCCATCACCGCATCATTGTGATCGGGGTCATGATGAAACAGGGCAAGACGTTTGACATTGGCAGCCTGGCACAGGCGAATGCCCTCCTGCCAGGTGGAATGCCCCCAGCCAACCTTGGCCGGGAATTCCTCGTCGGTATAAGTGCTGTCATAGATCACCAGATCAGCGTTCCCGATAAAGTCGAGGATTACTTCATCAGGTTGCCCCGGAACATGTTCGGTATCGGTGACATAGCAAACCGACCTGCCCGCATATTCCACCCGATAAGCCGTTGCATCATTCGGATGGCGCAACGGGGCTGTCCGTACCACAATTCCATCTGCTGGCACGAGAACGGAACCAACCGGAAAATCTTCGAATGTCAGTTTTGACTTCATCGCCGATAACGGTACCGGAAATGTCGGGTCGGCCATTTGCGCTGAAAACACACGTTCAACCCCACCCTGATCAGTCAGGTGCCCGGCAAGCACATGGAACCGTGCCGCCGGGTTATAGGCCGGCACAAAGAACGGGAAACCATTGATGTGATCCCAGTGGGTATGTGTCAGATAAATGCTGGCCTCTGTGACCTTGCGCCGGATCAGGTCCTTGCCAAGGTTGCGAATACCGGTACCGGCATCAAAGATCAGGGTCTGATCACCAATCCGCATTTCGACACAGCTGGTATTGCCGCCATAAACAACATGATCGGGCGACGGACAGGCAATGCTTCCGCGAACTCCCCAGAACTTGACGTCAATTGCCATTCACTGCCCTTCACATCTATCTGCGACCATCGCCCGCGAGAATGCATCAATCAGGTTGAAATATAACACTAATTTCGGACAATCCAATTGTCCGCATTCTATTCCTGTTCCTTGAAGAAAACCGCCGTGCCGATCTCCGCGCCGAAAACCTGATCCGCCCGGCCGCAATTCACGGCAATTTCGCAAAGCCCGATTGAATTACGGTAATGAAAACCCTGTCCCAGCCCGACATCGGAAAACGTCCGCGCAGGCGAAAGCGATTGTCCGTTGATCAGAAGCGAAAGATTACGGTTCTGCCAGCCCGGTGCGGCAAGAATACCGGTCATCAGGTTGCCATAGCTGTCGATATAAATGACCTCGGAAAGCTCGTCCGTCCAACTCTGAGCCGGGGCGTAACGCAGTCCGACATCAATATCGGCAAGTGCAACCGGCTCCCCATTGGCAATCATGCAGGTGACCGGGGCAAAAATGTCGCGCCCGTGAAAGCTGGCCGATGCGGTTTCAGGATGCCAGTCGATCACCTTGACACTGCACGATGCCGCACGCCTGATCAGGATTTCAAACAATCCGTTATCCGGCCCGACATAGAAAACGCCATCACATTCAAGAACAATCCCGCGACGCTGTCTGCCGACACCTGGATCGACAACGCACAGGACAACGTCGCCGGGCTGAAATTCGTGAGTTAATGCCGCCAAAAGATAGGCCGATGCCCGCGGATTTCGATCAGGGGCATCGGTCATCAGATCGCACACTGTTACGTCGGGTGCGCGGCGATGAACTACCGCACGCATAGCCCCGCTATAAGGGCCGATCACACCAAAATCGCTGAAAATCAGGATCATGTCAGATATCCGGATCGTCGGAAAATCAGTTGTATGGTCGCCCTTTGCGTGCTGCCATCAAGACGTCTGGTCGCACGCAAAGGATCGTTATTTGACCTCGCAGAACTGACCTTGACGTTTCAGTTCCGTACAAATCGAACTGGCGGAACCATCGCTAAGCCCGGTCGCCATCAGACGGAAATAGGTGCCCTTGCCCGGGATGGTTGCCTGTGTCACACCATGCTGAAGCGGTGCAAGCTGGGCATAACGTTGCGTCAGAATTTGCCAGCCGCGTTCAGCCTGTGCCTGACTGCGATAAGACGCCAGATGCACGCTTTTGCCACCAGTGGTCGCTGCTACCGAACTTGCCGTCGCCGGTGCTGCAGCCATTTCACCACCAGACTGGACCGCGCGACTTTCACCCGTCGCAACACGTCGAACCGGCTCACCAGAACTCAGCGCCGTTACATTTGCCTGAGCCGGTTCAACAATTGCGGCCTCGATGGCATCGCGCTCGCGCTTGAATTCATCGGGGGTTACCAGTTTCATCTGCGACAAATCCTCGATCCGCGCGATCTGGCGGGCGGCATCCATCAACCCCTGCGGCGCAGGGGGCGGCGTTGCACGCTGGCGCGGCTGCGCAGGCAGCAATGCATCAAGAATTGCCGTGCGCTCATTAACATGTTCCTGCACCGTAATCGCACCGATCTGAAGCGAGCGGTTAAGCTGGTTCAGGCGTTGCACCACCTGGGTGCTGTCAGGGGGAGGACTATCAAGGAACGCCGCCGGTGCCTGCTGGCTCATGGGCAGAAGTGCGCCCAGATTGGCCGACCGGCGTGCGGAATATTCTTCGGGTGTGACAAGGCCCGCGGTCTGTAAATCGCGCAAAGTGGTGAACCGTTTGGCAATTGCTTCGTCCCCGGCACTCAGCGCCGTACCGGCAGGCATGGCGGACGAGCGCACAGACGCAGAAGTCATCACAGGCATTGCCGAGGATTGCACCATCGTCGGTTGGAACGTATTGCCCAGCCCTGCCGGGGCTGTTGCAATCTGGTCATTGATGCTAAGCGACCCCGGAAGACCACGATCCAGACGCATCAGGTTGAATTCCGCTGCATCGCTAAGCGGGCGCGGTTGCGTTCCGCTGGCAGTTGTCATCAAAACCGTGCCGGGCGGGTTCATCGCTATCAGGGTATCGTAACCATCGCGGGCCCGATCTCCACGGTTGGTATTCTGATACAAAACCGACCGCCACAAAAGCGCATGTCCGTCCTGGGGGTTCTTGCGCAGCGCCTCGTCAAAGAATTTCTCGGCCGACGCATAGTCACCTGTTGCCAGTTGCTGCAGCCCATTGGCAGTATAATTGTCGTCGGCAAATGAAGTCGCCTCGTCCCAGAAATCCTGATCAAGCAGCGGCGCACAGCCAGACACCCATGAAACCATGCCAATCACGGCGAGGCTTTTGCCGCCGATCCTCAGCCAGTCTCCGGTCCGCATTGCGGATACCTTCATGGTGCCAACCCCCTATTATTAAAGACAATTCAGGGAGCATGTTTCGCAGCCTGCCGTCAAGTCCAAGGCGCACAGATCAATCTTTTCCCTGATTGTGATCCAGTCTGCCCCATGGCTGCGAACAATTCGTTAAAAGCATTTTCCAATGTCGGAAACTATGCGATAGGACATGTTCAAAATATAATTCGTAAAACCATACTATATACCGGGTGCCCCCTGTTAACGCGGCATTCAGGGACAATATGGTTTGATAGATGGTTCCATACCATTGTATGAATTCAAAATATCAGGAACCAATCCTGTCTCTTTCGGGGAAGTAGATTGATCGAGCCAAAACAATATGGCCAACAGGCCCTTCAGGAATACCTGATGCTTGACTATGTCCAGCGACTGGAAACCCGCAAGTTCGGGCACCGCGCTGTCCATATTCATTTGTCTCGGCTTAAGCCCTTCCACCGGCGCGATTATCATATCCGGGTCGCGACCAACACCTTCGAGAGCTATGTAAAGCTTTATGTTGGCCGCATCTTTGTGCTCAGCAACGACGATCTTCTGTTCATCTGGAAAGACAAATCGATTGCGGATGTAGAACCAGGTGTCGATACCCTGCGCTATCTGTTCCGCGACGATCCGCTTTCTCAGGATGAAAGCGAGGAAACCGGTTTTTGCACGTGGTACAACCTGAATACCGAGTTTCAGGAATTCCTGCTGCTGTGCCAGCATCTTGACGAACGCGCCAAAAAACTGCAGCAAAGCAGCAATATGCGCCCGGCACAAAAGCCGATTGATGTGTTAAGCCCGATCAATGCGGAAAATCTGGCACAGCTTGAAGATACCATTCATTCGGCCGATCTTTCCGAACATATTCGTCAGCAACCGGTCTGTGTCTTTGCCCGCGCCGGGTCAAAGGAACTGCATCCGGTTTTCGACGAGTTCTTTGTCTCGATTTCCGATCTACGCAACGCGATCATGCCCAACATTGACCTTGCGTCAAACCGCTGGCTGTTTCAGCACATGACCGAAGTGCTTGATAAACGCATGCTGAATTATCTGTGCAAGCGAACCTTCAAGACGCATGCAAGTTCGTTCTCGATCAACCTTAATCTCGAAACGCTGACATCCAGGGATTTTGAACGTTTCGATGAAGTCGTTCGCAAAAAATGGCCCGGCAATGTGATCATCGAGCTTAACCAGGTCGATCTGTTCTCGAACCTTGAAACCTATTTGCGGCTGCGCGACGAGTTTCATGAACGCGGCTATCGCGTCCTGATCGACAATCTGACCGTCGAAGCCCTGTCATTCGTGGACCGCAAAAGCCTCAAGGCCGATTTCATCAAAGTCGCATGGCGCGAAGAAATGACCGATAACGTCATTCGCAAGAAATATTCCGAAATGGATAACCTTGTGAAAAACTCTGGCCGTGAACGCGTGATCCTATGCCGTTGCGACAGCCCGACCGCCATCAAATTCGGCCAGTCACTGGGCATTACCCTGTTTCAGGGACGTTATATCGACAACATGATCGCCCGCCAGCGTCGGGCCAAGCGTGCTGCCGCGGCCCAGAAGCGTTAATCCGGCCTGCTCCTGACATTTCCTGTCACCTGACCGGTTTACACCGCTTTTCTTCTCTTGGCAGACATGGAAC
>CAMPHD010000169.1 GCA_946885765.1 uncultured Thalassospira sp. | reverse complement strand
GGCCAAGTTTAAGCCTTTCCAAGAACCCGCTGCGCAAACAGTGGGTTTTTTATTGTCTGATCCACATGCGCCCGACAAACGACCATAAAAAAAGCCCGCCACGAGGGCGAGCCTTTGACATTTTGGTTGCGGGGGCAATCGCCGATGTTTGATTCACTTCCACGGGATTTGCAGATTTTAGCTCAATAGAGCGATTAGATCGCTAACCCGTGATAGATTGGGATCATATCTTTCTCTTCCTTGTCAAGTCGTTAATGACCTGATGGGGTAGTAGATGGTCGCCACTTGGGGACAGGCAAAAATCGAGTTCATCGCCCTACGCGATGAGATTTTCGATGAGCATCAGAAAGGTAAATCCAGAAACCGGATTTACCTCGATCTGCGTTCAGCAGGTCGCATCACCATGTCCCAACGATCCTTCTATTCCTGGTTCGACACCCTTTCGTCCAGCACGTCTCCCAAACCTCCCCTGATCAATGCCGACAACGCTGTCAGGCAATTGCCTGCACATACGCCTTTGGCTGTTTTGCAAAGTGCCCCCCCTGTCTCAGGCAAGGCCTCCGATACATCCGCCATTGAAGGCCGGGTTGAAACAGGCCGCATGCAAATTTGGGACGACGATCCACAACCGAATGAGGCCGAGCAATGACCAGAATGGTTACCTCCTGCGGCAACGATCCGCCTTCCCATCAAGTAAATCACCGCCGTGCTTCGGGTGCGGTCTGGTGAGCCATAAACGCCCCAACACCGCCGCCCGTTACCCGGTTTGAAGACCGGGTCGGGCTTCAGGCGTCAAGGACAGAAATTTAGGGGAATAAAATGAAGCGCTTGGTCGTAGCAGGACTATTCGCAGGCATCTTGGGAAGCCAATCTGCGTTTGCAGGGTGGCTGGTATATGATGTTGAAAAATGGCCGTCTGGTCGCAACGGATTGATGATCGAAGCAAATCCGCAATTGCCTGCCGGTCTGATCACGTGCCGGGTCATTGCGGCTCAGCGAGAGAAGCCGCTTGCTCTGCAATCTGAAGAACTCACGTTGGATCCTCGCACTGACAGCCTTGTCTGCGACTATGCAGGAACGACGGGCAAAAAAGATCAGTCTTCACCAGCCTTTAAAGATGACCAATTGTCAGGGGCGGGTTCAAATTGATGACCTCTCAAAGCAATGCGAATGCCGAACACAGGATAGCTGTCGACATTGTTGATCCTGCCCTGATTTCGGCGATCTCTCAATTTCATCAGTTCAACATCACCAAACGAACACTTCATCGTCTTGCCGAGAGCGCAAGAGATATCGGTCTGCAATTCGTTATCGGTGGCGGAACGCTTGATCTCACTGAAGAACAACGCGAAGCCCTGGCACGTTCACTGGCTTACCTTCATGTATCGCTGAATTACCCATTCTGCCCGGATGAATGGGAGAAGATAGCAGACGACCGAATTCGTGATGGGTGGGCTCTTGGACTGCTATTTCAGCTTCTCGATGAACTTGCACAAGCGAATGTTTATTTGGCAGCTTCCGCGCCAGGCAAGATTGAACAACCTTGGCCGCATGAGAACCCCGAACACTCCGGTGCAGAAATTAGCGTCCCGAGTTTGCCTGCTAGCGAAACTGGCTGGACGCCCTTCCTTACACGTTTTATCGGCTGTGTTCTTGGAAGTTTTATTGGTGTGCTTCTCGCCCAGTGGTTGGGTAATGGATTGCTTGCTGAGGATTCTTCCCAAATATCCTTTCCGGTATACGGAGAGATTGAAGAGTTCGATCTTCCCGATCTCCCGTTACCGATTGATCAGTTTGAAAGACTGGTAGAGCCGGTTCGACCGATGGAGGTCGAATGAACTGGCAAGCTGACTATCTCGTTTTCCATCGTCGTATCCATGAACAGCGCAAAGCGCTTGGCATGTCTCAGATCAAGACCGCCAGCCTGATTGGTGTGTCTGAAAGAACCTATCGCAATTTCGAAAACGGTACCGGGGAACTTGAAGGCGCGAAGCTTTTCAAGCTCGCCAGTTCGCTCGGTATCAAAATCATCATTTCAGACGGAGTTATCGCTGATGGCGTTGATTAACATAACTCTTCAGGGCAAGGGTGGCGTCGGCAAGTCCTTCATCAACAGCCTGTTGATGCAGTATTACGCCAAACGCCAGATTGAGGCTCAGGGCTTCGATACCGACCCGGTCAATCAGACACTTGCCGGCTACAAGGCCTTTCCGGTGAAAGCTGTGAAGCTTGGGGATCGGGACGACGAAATTAACCCGCGATATTTCGATTATTTGATCGAAGACATCGTAGCCCTTCCCGAAAACGCTGCCGCCAATATCGATAATGGTGCCAGCACATTCCTGCCGCTTCTGTCCTACCTTCTGGAATCACAGGTTCTTTCAATGCTGCGTGAGGCCGGACATGAAGTCCGGCTGCATTGTGTGCTGGTAGGCGGACAGGCACTGGATGACACGTTACGGGGACTGGCTGAGGTTCTGGTTCACCTTCCTGACATTCCTGTTGTCGTCTGGATCAATGAATTCGTTTATGGCCGGGTGGAAAGAAACCGCCCGGGCATGGAGCCGGAAGGTTTCGAGCAAACGGCCCTCTTTAAGAAAAACAAGGACCGTTATCACAGTCTCGTCCGCCTTCCTGAGCTGCGCCAATCCACTTACGGCTTTGACATCAAACAGATGACGCAGGCGCGGTTGTCTTTCGAGGAAGCTATTGCTTCTCCCGACTTCAAGATCATGCAAAAGCAGCGCCTCAAAACAACGTGGGGCACCCTCTTCAACATCATGGAAGAGGCAATGCTCTGATGTCTGCTCTCGACGATATGCCACCGCTGCCAACCGGCATCGAAACAACCGAGGAACTGCGCACATTTCTCTGGAAACAGCATGGGGTCACGGTCGGAGAAGACGATCCGATCCTAATGGTTTTCACTATGCTACGTGTCGCCCTTGACCGGCAGGAACGACACTATGAGAGGCAACGCACGGAATTCGTCGGGACCATTAAGCAGTCGGTCAGCTACTTCACCTGCGATGTCAAAGCCGCGATCGATGCCTTCAAAAACGAGGCAATTGGCGATGTCGTTCGCGAGCGTGTTGAAGCCATGAACGAGGCAGCCCGTCAGGCGGATCGCGCCACGGGCAAGTTCAAAAAAAACCTTCTGTACCTATCAATAATCACTGCCGTGAACCTGATTGCCGTCGTTTTCAACGTCGGCCTGCTTTTTGCGGCCGCCCGCTAATTGACGAATTCAAATACAGACGAGGATCTAATGAAAATCAAATCATTCATCGGCGCTGTCACCAGCAATGTTCTGCTTTCCATCATGCTTGCAGAACAGGCTCTCGCCCAGGGCGTCGATCTTGGTGGCGAGGGGGGCACAGGTGGCTCCGACAAGAAGTGGTACAGCTGGATCGTCGATGGGCTGAACCTGATTTCAGAAGGTGTCGGGGCGATTGTCGCTGTAATGCTCGGCTTGGGCCTAATGTTTTGGGGGGGCTGGGGTGCTCTCACAGGTCAATTGGACCCCAAACAAGCATTTATCCGCGTGATTGGCGGAATTATCGCAGTCGCCGGCCCTTTGATGGCCGACGGTCTTCTGTCATTCATCGAATAATGCGAGGTAGCCATGAAAGCCGCTAGCCTCGTCCAGACCCACATTCAGCATGAAATGACCATCGCGGGCCTTCCTTTAAGGTTGCTCTTCATCTCGGCCACTTTTGGAGTTTCAGCCCTTGTAATCCCGTTGATCGCACGATCACTGGCGCTTGCAATTCCATGTGGAGCAATCGGGATCATTGGCAGCTGGCTTTTTCTCGTTCGTCGTTATCGTAACGATCCATTCTTTGACAAACAGCTGCTCCTTGCCCCGCGTTTCTGGGTCAAACGCAAAGGGAAGCTCTCTGTCCTGTCAGCCGGAGGTCGATCTAAATGATTTGGCCCGAGGTTATCTCCACCGGAATGATATCTTTGATGGGAGCTGGTCTTGCCGTACCGGCCGCCCGCAAACTTATGCTCGGCGACCTGCAGCGCGACTGGTTGCAGGATGAGCTTGAACTCGATTGCATCGATCAGATTGACGATGTGACCATTCGGAACAAGGACGGTTCCGTTTCCCGGGTATGGCATATCGAAGGCACCAGCTACGACGCTCGGATTGATGTCGAGCAGAACACAATGATGCATGGTCGTTCTGATCTGATCATGGAACTCGGCAAAACCGGTGTTGCCATCCGCTTCATAGGGGTCAAACGCCAGCGCCAGATTGGCAATCAGGCAACATGGCCCAACGCTGTTCTAGAAGAGATCGGAGCAGCTGAGGCCGAACGGTTCAAGGCCAGTTATTTTATCGACTGGTACCTAGTGCTCTCAGCTTCGGATATGCGCCCGCTTAGTGAAGCCGAAGAAAAGATAGATGCATTGCTCGCCCCCTATCGTCCTTCGGTTCTCCGCAAAGCCGAAGCAACTGACGAAGCCTGCCCGCTAACCGGCTTCCTGAACGGTCTGGTATGCGGGGAATACCGTCATGATCTGCCGTCTGCCAGCCGCAATATATCAGGTGGCTTACCCGCCTCTGATATCTCGTTTGACAAGGTTAGCGGCACAATCACGACGAATGTTCCGCGCCAAAAATTCCAGAAGATCATCACGATCACCCATTGGCCCGAGCAGATCTCTGCCCGGTTTATGGGAGAAATCCTGACCTTGGAGGGTGACATTGAAATCAGCCAGGTCTGTGAGCCCTGGGGCCGCGATCAGGCCACAATGTTTTTCAAACGCCGGCAGAAATCCGAAGAAAGCAAATGGTTCGGCAATCCGGCAGCAGCAAAGGAAACCGCAGCTCTTCTCAATTATCTCGCATCGGGCAATGTCGGACTGTTTGCCTCTCAATTCTGTATTATTGCACGCGCCGAGACGGCTGAGGCGCTTGATCTTCTGATCCAACAAATTGCCGTCATTCTCGGTGATCAGCGTATCGGTTATTCCATCCAGACAGCCGGTGCGCCAGCCTGCTGGTTCTTCCGCCTGCCCAAACCGGGCAAGGGTGGCCTGCTGCCTCCGGGCGGGCGGATGATGGCAAGTCTTGATCTTCGCGATCAGAATATTGCAGCGATATGGGCCTTCCCGCATTCCGCAACAGGCATGCTGGAAAGCCCGCTTGGCCCTGCCCCCGTGCGCTGGTTTGCCACCCCCAGCGGTCAAACCTATGCATTCCAGTTCCATGTGGTGAACAAGCCGCTCACGCTTGGCAACTTTCTGGTATTCGCTCCGGCCGGCAGTGGCAAATCCACTCTGATGATGCATCTGCTTGGCGGACTGGCAAAGTTCCCGAATGTGCGTTCTTACCTGTTCGATTCCCAGGAAGGCTCTCGATACATGATTGAGGCAATGGGTGGGCTTTATCAGGCCTATGACGGCCTTGCTCTGAACCCGCTTGATGTCGGTGAAGACACCCCCGGAAACAGGGAGCGTGTCAGGCATATTCTCAAGTCGATCGCAGGTATCGATCTCGACAAGGAAGACATCCGAGATCTCGATCATGCTGTTGAATTGACCTTTGCGCTTGAGCCGCCTGAACGAACGATCAATGCCATCTACCCTTACGCATTTGCCCGCCGTTCTGCACTACGCGAAGCTTTTGCCCAATGGGTTGTTGACGACAAGGGCAACAAGGGTCTTCGCAGTCATATTTTCAACGCTCCTCGGGACAGTCTCGGTGGTGTTCTGAACCAATCCCACATGGTCGGCCTCAACATGAACGAGGCTCTGGCCGATCCGTCCCTTGGCGGCCCGGTTGTGGCCCACATTTCTCAAGCGATTGCAAAGTCGGTAGCCGGTCGGGGTGACGGGTTTGTAATGACAATCGAGGAAGCGGCCAGACTGCGCCAAAATCTCGGCTTCAGAAACCTAAGTGAAGTGATGTGGCGTGAATACCGCAAGCTTGGCGGTATATGCGGCATGATCTTCCAGGACCCCGCGGCCCTCACAAAATCCGAGGGCTACGAAGCAATTATTGAAAACACGGCCGTTTTCATCTTCTTCCCGAATTCGAAGGTCACGGAAGAAAGCCTGCGCCCCTTCAATCTGAATGCCGAGCAAATGCTCTTTGTTCAGGGTCGCACACGCAGCCGCAGGAAAAATGACAGGCGCGTCCTGATTATCAAACGCGACGAGACCACAGGATACGAGGAAAGCGTCATCGCTGATGTGGATCTGACGCCACTCGGCAAGTCCCGCCGATTTTACAAGAGCGGCCCACAGGCCAATGCCGAGCTTGCAGCTCTGAAACAGAAATGGGGGGATGCATGGCCAAGCCATCTTTAACCCGCTCCCGCCTTCAGTCTCTGGTCGTTGCTGGTACCCTGATATTCGCGCCATCCGTGGCACTTGCGACATATCCGGTTTTCGACGCAACGTCCTTTGCCAAGCTCACCGAACAGTTCAACAGCCTGCAGAAGCAGCTTGATCAGCTCATGGAGCAAACGGAGATCTTGGGCAAGCTGTCGCGAACGGCTCAAGACCAGGTAAATGCGATCGGCAAAATGGGGCGTGTCACCATGCCGATTGTCAACCTTGCCCGACTTGCCCAACAGATTTCAAAAGATGCCCGGTGTCTCCTTCCGGATCTGAGTGGCCTGATGCCCGGATTGAGCCTTGACGAGCTTGATTGGGAGAGCATTTGCGCCCGTCGTGCCTTTTATCGTGAAGCCCTTTGGTTCGATCCCAACGACCCGGATAGCTGGACTTTCGATGAAGGGAACGCCCCTGAAGACTGGTCTGTACCCGATGGTGGAAGTTGGGGCGGCAGCGGACCGGTTGATTGGAAAAACCCTGATGCTTCACCGGAAGCAAACAGGGCCTATACCCGTGCCCGCGATACTGCACGTGAACAGGTTGTCCAGCGCCAGAACGCGGTTGTGTTTGAAGCCATCAATACTGGATTGGCTCAATCCGATCAGGTCATCGCCCAGGTAGAGGATAACCAGAAAACCGCCGACGAACTTGAAGCGAACGCAGAGTCTGCAGAACAGATAAACGAGCATCTGGCTGCTATGAACAAAATCCTGTCGCATCAAAATCGCCAGATGACCGCCTTGCAGCAGCAAAATGCGCAGCTTCTGCGCATTCAGGCGGCCATGCTTATGAAATTCATGCCACAGCATGCGACATGGG
>CAMPHD010000168.1 GCA_946885765.1 uncultured Thalassospira sp. | reverse complement strand
TTCCTAATCTGGGGGCCACAGGTTCGAATCCTGTCGGGCGCACCATCTCCTTTTGCCTTATTCTTCCAGACGACCCGTACCCTCGCGATCCCGCTCATAGCGTTTCGCAAGCGGAAATTCCGGTAGCCATCCTTCGCGGCGGATGGTCCAAAGCTCGTAGGTTGGCTTTAGCTGATCGGGTGCGTCCAGCGATCCGATATTGACCTCAATCTCATCCCCGCTATGCCCGAAAACCGATGATCCGCAGGTCGGGCAGAAATAGCGCCCCTGATAATCGCGCACGTCGCCTTCGATTGTTACCGCATCCTCGGGATAAACCGCAGACGCATGAAAAAGCGTGCCGTGATGTTTCCGGCAATCAAGGCAATGACACAGGCCCACGCGGTATGGCTTTCCCGATGCCACAAGCCGGACTTTGCCGCAGAGGCAACCACCAGTGATTTTGTCCATTGGCTTCTTCCTTTGTGAAACTGCTGAGCTTACTGAATGCGGGAGTCCGTTCCACAATACTCGATCAGAAGGTCGGTCAGGGCACGAACCTTTCTGTCGGGATGCTGGGATGGCGGGCGGACAACATAAATGCCCGCAGGCGGAATGGGATACCGTTGCATCACGGGAACCAGCGCGCCCGACGCAATATAGTCGCTGATCAGGCCATCGGGAAGATATCCGATGCCAAGCCCAGCAAGTGCGGCTGCAACCAGTGCTGTGCCGTTATCGGCCTTGAAGCGGCCTTGCGGGCGAACCGTGATGACTTTGTCGCCATCCATAAGCTGCCATGCTTCGTTTCCCTTCATGAGAGCCTGATGCAACTGCAATTCTTCCGGTGTTTCGGGGGCACCGTGCGCTTTGATATAGTCAGGGCTCGCAACAACCGTTCCATAGATCGGTCCGACACGTCTTGCGATCAGGTTGGAATCCTGAAGATATCCAAGACGCACGGCGCAATCAAATCCCCCCTCGATCAAATCGACGACGTGATCACTGTAACAGGTATGGATATGCAGCAGGGGATAGCGCTTTGCCATTTCCGACAGTATTGGCGCGAAGTGATCGGGCCCAAAGGAAAGCGGTAAGGAAACCCGCAAGAGTCCGCAAAGCTGGCCGGTCGGCAGTAGGGTTTCCCTTGCCTCGTTGATTTCGGCCCAGGCTTTGGCCGCATGGTCGCGGAACACGGCCCCGGCTTCGGTCAAGGAAGCCCCGCGCGTGGAGCGCGTCAGAAGCTGAACGCCAAGTTCAGCCTCCAGCCGGATCAACCGCCGACTGACGACGGACTTGGACACGCCAAGCCGACGCGCGGCGGGTGTAACGCCACCAGTATCAGCAACTTCTACGAATGTTTGTAAATCTTCTATGTCCAATTTGGTGTTCCCGTTTTTGCGACACAGCGTAGCAGAGTTGGTCGGTACCGCAACATCAGCAGCCATGAGAGTTTGGATATAGCCGCAGCCCAAGAATGACTTGCGGCAGAATAATCACACGATAGCTGCAGAGGATTATCATGACTTTTCGCAACGGCCTTGATTCACTTCTTCGCCCGGAAGATTCGGTACTCGTCCTTATCGATCATCAGCCCTACCAGCTTGCAAATCTGAACAGCCACGATCCGCATATGGTGATCAACAATACAGCAGGGTTGTCAAAGGTTGCCAAGGCGTTTGGTGTGCCCACCATTCTGACAACCGTGATCGCCGCCCAAGGTGGTCGTCTTTTCCCGCAGATTACGGATGTATTCCCCGGGCAGGAAATCATTGACCGGACATTGATCAACACCTGGCAGGATCCAAAGGTGGTGGATGCGGTCAGGGAAACCGGCCGCAAGCAGCTTATCATTGCAGGTCTTTGGACCGAGGTCTGTGTCGCGATGCCAACCATACAGGCGCTTGGCGAAGGCTGGGATGTGACGGTGGTGACCGATGCCTGTGGCGGTGTTTCGGTCGAGGCGCACGAGGTTGCGATCCAGCGCATGATTGCCGCCGGGGCAAACATGATGACATGGCTGGCCGTTGCATCCGAATGGCAACGCGACTGGGCCCGGACCGAACATGTTGCCGAACTGGCGGAAGTCCTCAAAGACCATGCTGGCGCAAGCGGCAGTGCCTTCCTGTGGGAACAGCAGTTGCTTAACACACCGGTTCCAGACGTCCGGGACTGATCCGGGCGGGGATGACGAAAGCGCCCCCCTGCAACGCTGGCCATTGGCCTGCCTCGTCATCCCCAATTCTTCCTTGCATCGTCTGACCGGTGATCGAGCTAACCGACATCAGCGCCGCATCGAGCTTTATTCCACTGGTCGTCGATTGTCAGGGCCATGTCCGCAGTCATGGCTGCAATTTGCCGAAATCGTGAAGGGGGAGCGCGCTACCCCGTTCACCCAAGCGGGCTTTGCCCAGAAACAGAAGCGCGTCTTTAACCAAGGAAAGGACCTGCCAGATGGCAAGCGAGAAAATCCGTAATCCCCATACCGACCAACTTCTGACACCGCAAAATTCGGCCCTGATCGTCATTGATTATCAGCCGATCCAGGTATCCTCGATCCGTTCGATGCCCCGCGAAGAACTGGTCTTCAATATCACCAGCGTCGCCAAGGCCGCGATCAATTACGACCTTCCGATCGTGCATTCGACCGTCAATGTCGAAACCGGCCGGAACAAGCCACCGATTCAGGAACTTCAGGACGTGCTTGGCCACCTGCCGACCTATGATCGTACCTCGATCAACAGCTGGGAGGACACAGGGTTCAAGGAAGCCGTCAAGGAAATCGGCCGTCCGAAACTGATCATGACCGCCCTTTGGACCGAAGCCTGCCTGACCTTCCCGGCACTCGATGCCATTCAGGAAGGCTACGAAGTTTACGTGCCGGTCGATGCGGTCGGTGGCACGTCGCTTGCCGCCCACGAAGCGGCACTCCGTCGTATGGAGCAGGCCGGTGTGAAGCTTATCAGCCGTGTGCAGATGTATTGCGAACTCCAGCGGGATTGGGCGCGCGAGGCAACCGTCCCCGGTTTCATGGGTGTCTTTGACAATTTTGACGGTTTCAATGTCGAAAAGGCCGCTGAAAAATAGACCAAAGGGTCTGTGAATAACGGATGGCTTGATGATGGCGGCGACCGGAAACGGGTTCGCCGCCATTTATTTGAACTTGTGGGGACTGCTTTCAGCCTGTTGACTGTCAGGAGGCTGAAACCTGTGCTGCTGCCCGGTCATCACCGATGTCGATCGGTTTTTCGTGATGGCTTCTTTATGATGAGCACAGCGAAAAGTTGTGGCATCCCAAAACCTTGCACGCCTTGAAATGATCGTTGCGCCTGCACATATCCTTATATAACGGGCAAATCCGACAAGCCCTTTCATATGGCCGATCCGGCCGGGAGGTGTCAGGTGAAGAACTGGATCCGTCTTCCGAACAGCGAAGGCAATTGTGTTGCAGCGTCCAAGAATGCCGCAGGTTCGACAAATTCCCCATCCGTTACCGTTCATGAACGTGAAATAGGACGCAACGGGTTCCTTGGGCCATCGGCCCACATCTATCACAAACATCCACCGGCAGGGTGGGCATCATTCGAAGGGCCACTTCGACCGCGTGCGTTCGATCTGAACAAACTTGCCGCCGGGCCGGATTGCCCGTTGCAGGCGCGCCGCATTCTGCATAATGCGGTGATGGAAGTCCGTTATTGGCGGCTGGATGGCAAAATGCATGCGCTGGCGCGCAATGCCGATGGTGATACGCTGGCCTTTGTTCATAACGGCAGCGGTGCGCTTTATTGCGATTACGGTCACATGCCTTATCGTGACGGGGATTATATCCTGCTGCCGCGCGGTACGGCTTGGCGGTTCGAGGCAACCGATCCGACCGAATTCCTGTTTGTCGAGGCCACCAATGATGCCTTTGGCCTGCCAAGCGAAACCCAGTCGGCGGGACATCCATCCATCAACCCGACCAGCTTTGATGTGCCACGGATTGACGACAAATTCCGCGCCCAGCAGGACGAAGCCTATTGGGAAATCCACATCAAACGGCACAACGCGATTTCGACCCTGACCTATCCGTATAACCCGCTGGATGCGGTTGGCTGGCAGGGGGACCTCAGTGTTGTGCGGTTGAACTGGCGCGATTTGCGACAGGATCGCCAACCGGGCCAGCCAGTGCCGCCCGCCGCACACAGCACCTTTGTCGCCAATCGGTTTGCCATCAGTACCTTTGTGCCGAAAATTGGCGAAGGTGAATCAGGGACGCTTCGCGTGCCGTTCTATCATTCGAACGAGGATTTTGACGAGTTCATCTTCTATCATCGCGGCGAGTTTTACAGTCGGGGCAATATCAAGCCGGGCATGGCAACCTTCCACCCCAGCGGCTTCCCGCATGGACCGCATCCCTGTTCGTATCAGAAAACCATGATCCGGGTGCCGGTCGAAACCGAAGAGGTGGCGGTGATGATTGACTGTGCGGAAATGATCAATATTGACGAAAGCATTCCGGACGGCGCGGAATGGAAGGCCTATGTCAACACGTGGGAAAAGGCGAAAGAAACATTGTGATGCCATGCTCATGGTTGCATCTGCTGTTTCTAGGCGGCTTTCTGCACTTTTGTGACCATTCGGCATTGATCTTCGGATTTGTTTGACCTATCCGGAACGTTAAGGGTTTCATCAGCATGTCCCGGTAATCTGCTTATCTGCAAAATGCCGGTTCCTTTGTCATGGACTGGCTTGCGCGATAGTATAAGCTTGGCAGCGCAGATGGCCAAAGAATTGAATTTGTCGGGATGGGTTGATCAAAGCCGAGAATGACCAGACAGCAAGTAGCAAATAAAAGCGGAAGCATTTCGTCATCTGGTCGTCCAGGTCAACCGGATGCACTGTCCTGTTTGCCCGCGTCATTCGTTACCCGTGGTGTTCGGACACCTTTCACGACCAAAAGCCTGCGTTATGCCCGTGTGCTGATTGGCCAGAGTGGTCGCACACTTGTCAGTCTGCCGGGGCTTTCGGGCGGGCTTGGCACCTATGAAATGCCGCTTGAAACCCTGCGCGAGGTGTTCGATCTGTCGGTTCATGACCGGATGCTGTTTGACCGGCTGATCTCGCTTAGAACCTTTACCCCGGAACTTGTGCGCGAACATGCCCGTGCGGTCGCGGTGACCGGCGTTGGCGGGGTTGCCTTGGCGCGTGCTGGCATTACCGGCAACAAGGAAGAAAAGGCCGCACGTGAACTCGGTCAACTGACTCTGCTGTATCAGGCGTTGCGCCAGCTTGGCGGTAATGACGTTCAGGACATGAAGCGCGAAGACCTTCTGACGATGGAAGGCCAGATCCGCGCACGCAAGGCGCTGAACCGCTTTGCGGCCTCAGCCGGTTTGGAAAACGATTCGATCATTGATACTCTTGGCGAATGGAGCGTTCTGAGCGCACCGGTCGGCCTTGGGATCGAAGGTTGTGAGGGGCCGCTTCGCCTTCTTGCGCTGGGTTTGCAGAAACTTGCCGGCGATGTTGAGGAATGGTCGATTTCCGAACAGTCGGATTTCCGTTTCATGGCGACCCGTGTGATCAATGCTGGCAGTGCCACCAACGATCATGCGATGCGGTTGCTGCGCAAAATCGATTTGTGGAACAATGAGCTTGGCAAGGTGCTTAAAGACTGGGCCAAGGCAAGGGAAGATCTGCAAAAAGATATCGACCGGTTGTGGTGGGTGCTTGACGGGTGGCAGGAGCTGATTGATTTGTGGCGATCACGTCCGCAACATGATCGGGTGCGCCAGCGCGAGATTGTCGAGGAAATTGCAAGTTTCGCACCGGTCCTGCCGATTGAGGAACTTGAGAAACTTGAATATGAATTCTGGGTCGATGTGCGTGTTAACCAGATGCTTTGGGCGTCCGAATTGCGCAAACTGGGCAGTGGCGAAATTGACGCCGACATGGTCGACCGGCTGGAGCGGTTCCGGAGGCAGTCGGCGTGAAGGTTGAAAATGCCGCAAATATGGGTGTTTCCCAGCTTGGCGATCTGTTTGAATCGCTGAGCAGTTCGGAAATCGCGCGTTTTACCCGCGCGATAGAAAGCGACCGTGTCGATCCCAAACTGCCACTGCCCCATGAGCAGATATTGCAGATTTTGCGCCCGCGTCTGGCGTCACTGAAACCCGAACGCTATCCCACGCCAATGCGCCAGTTCTGCGATCCGTTCGAGGATCTGCTGACGTCGTCTCCGCCCAGCGAACACAGCATCCGCATCAGCCGTTCATCCCTGATGCCGATCTGGAATCTGGTTGAAAGTTCCGGCGGTCCTGAAATGACCAAGGCGATTGCTGATATCGAAAAGGCGGCTGCCAAGCGCGATCAGGATATACTCGAACAGGCTGAACGCCGGATGTGGAAACTGGCGTCGGTCTGTATCGCGCAGGAAATCGAAAATTCGCTTAATGGGGTGAAGACCGAACGTGCATTGGCAACGAGGCTTGGTTCGCGCAGTCATCTTCGTGCGTTTGAGGAAATCGGCAAAATCCTGAACGTTGCCGAAGAAATAACCCAGATGCGCAAACGGTTTCCATCGGCCCCGATCAGAAGTCTGGGCACGGCCGATATCAGTTGGCTGCGTGACCGGTTTGTTGAAATCTCGGAGGAAAAACCGGGGTATGAACCGGTTTATCTTTTGGCGGTTCTGGCCCGTCTGCTGCGCCCGAGCGAGCTTTTCAAACTGATCCGGGTACTTTCAAGCAAGGCTGACGACAGAACGATTTCCAGCACCAATCTGGCGACCACCGGCGATCTGATCATTGATCTTCTGGCCGAAACCGTGACCGAGATCGAACAGGGTGTCGGCACTGGCAAGGGCGAGCATCACATCCTGTCGCTTGCCCGCTGGTATGCGTCCGAATTCACCCGGATCACGCGCGAATTCAATATCCGCAAGGATGGTCGTTGGGGCGAGAAACTTCTGGAAACACGCCGTCGCGTATCCAAGGCAATGGCCAATACCATGTTTGGCGCAAGCCCGGACCGCATCATGGATGCCCTGCCGGTGCTTGAAACCAAGCAAGGGCCAGGATCTGGCCGTCAGGGTGCCCGCCCGATTTTTTCCCAGCCGTTTGACGATGAAAAGGTTCTGGCGGCCGAACAATCGGCCGAGGCGATTGCCGAAACCGCCCGCATTTCTCACGTTCTGGCAGCCCAAAGTTCAGCGACCAAAGCAGTCG
>CAMPHD010000167.1 GCA_946885765.1 uncultured Thalassospira sp. | reverse complement strand
CGACGAGGACACCGACGAGGAAACCACCTATCAGGTTGTCGGTCCGATCGAGGCGGATATCAATTCCGGTCGTATTTCGACGACGTCTCCGATTGGCCGGGCGCTGATCGGCAAGGCTGTTGGTGAATCCGTAGAAGTCACCGTTCCCGGTGGCACAAAAAGCTACGAGATCCTGAAGGTCGAATTCGCCTGATCCTATTACAGTATCTCGCGAAAGTACGGCCCGATAAATATCGGGCCGTTTTTTTTTGATCCAAACACCCTGCACAAATATCTGCCATGACACCTGACATCAACATTTCCCTGGCCCGCCCGGAAAACAGCGTCCATGTCGCCGACATGTCCAATGCCCTGCATGTCGAACTTGATTACGACAGTCCGCCTCATACGACCGAAAGCATCCATGAAATGATGTTCGGGCCAAAGGCACTGATCAAAAGCCTGATCGCCTGGCACGGAAATCGCGCTGTCGGACAGACGATCTTTCAGCCATTCTATAACCCGGATTACTCGAAGATCGGGTTATGGATGACCGAGCTTTACGTTGTGCCCGAGATGCGTTCGGAAAAGGTTGGAAACAGGTTGATGAAGGCTCTTGGCAAATTCGCCATCGACGAAGGCTATATTTCGATGTGGTGGTCCGTCCTGCATCGCAACGAAGCTGCCTGCCGGTTTTACGAACGGCTCGGTGCGCGCAACTCTGGCGCCCTGCAATATGAAATTGATGGCAACGAATTGCGGAACCTTGCCAAGCAGCTTCCCTAATATACAAAAAGCCGGGTCACTATCCCGGCTTTTTGCTTCGGTGATGCAAATGCGATCAATCGCTTTTTGCCAACCGGTCCAGAACCGTTTCAACATTGCGGTTAAGTGCGGTTGCCTCCTTCCCTAAATGATCTGCACTACCCGACATTTCGCTTGATGTCTGTCCGGCCTCGTCTGCCACTGCCGACAACTGGTGGATCAATTCCGCAAGGTCGCGGGTGGCATCGACGGTCACATTAAGACTTTGCGCGATCTCGCGCGTTGCGGACTGCTGCTGATCCATGGTCGATGCAATGGTGCTGGCAACTTCGACCATGCTTTCGATGCTTTCCGATACCCCCTTCACCGCCGCAACAGAATCCCCCGTCGCAGACTGGATTTCTGCAATCTGTTGCGCAATTTCATCAGTTGCGCGCGCTGTCTGATTCGCGAGATTCTTGACCTCGCCTGCCACCACGGCAAAACCCTTCCCTGCCTCGCCGGCCCGTGCTGCCTCAATTGTTGCGTTCAGCGCCAGCAAGTTGGTTTGGGCTGCAATATCTGTAATCAGATTGACCACTTCGCCAATCTTTTCTGCGGCTTTTGACAACCATTCAATGCGGTCACTGGCCTGACCGGAACGTGCAACCGCATCGTCGGTAATGCTGCGCGCACGATCCACCTGTCGGGAAATTTCTCCTGCCGAAGCGTTGATTTCCTCAACCGCCGATGCTGCGGCCTGCACATTAGTAGAAGTTTCCTCGGATGCATGCACGGCACCGCGCGATGCCTCATGCGCAGTGCGGGCGCGGTCTTCCATATGCTTGGCGCGTTTTTGCAATTGTACGGATTCCGCGTCAACCGCTCCGGCCGACTGCCCGATATTTTCCCGGATCTGACTCGCCAGTTCAGTACGGAAGCGTGCACGTTCCGCCTGACGCTGCGCCCGCATCTGTTCGTTTTGTACCAACAGATCCTCGGCCCTACGTGCCGCATCCTCGGCGTGCGATGTGGCTTTCTCGGCATCGGCAAGGGCACCGTACAATCGAACGCAGGACCATATCAGAACACCAGCTTCGGCCACGACAATGACCGCATGCAGGACAACCCTGAAGAATTGACCGCCATCGGGAAACACCCAGAACGGCAAGGCAAAATTCAGGATCAGGTGATGGGCTGCGACCACGACTGACGCGACAACAATGGTCCGCCAGCAAACCAATGATCCCAGAACGGCAAGCGTGGCGAAGAAATACATATGAATATCGATTTGCCAGTGATGACCGCGAAACGCGTAAACCAGCACACTGACCTGCAACATAAGTGCGGTTGCAATCATGAACCTGCTAATCGGGGCATGCGCATCGGCAAAACGGTAGGTCACATAGGCAATAATGGCGAATATGGCACTAGCGATGAGTGGGGAAACCGCATCGTCACTCGCGACATAGCCTGCAATACCACTAAGCGGTACATGTATCAGAAGGATGACCAAAAGGGCTTGTGTAGCACGCGCCCTGATTTCACTTAGTTTTTCCATTGCTAGATATCCAGCTTCTAAAAGGTGTTCAGATCACCGTCCGCAAGCGCACAAATAGACAGGACAATCGGGTTTAAGGAGAACAAGGCACCAAAATCATCTGCCTCGGGAGCAGTGCCGTCATCGCGGATAACCACTGCGATATTCCCGAGCCCGCCAAAGCGAACAACACGTCCACCATTTGCCCCCACACGGGTCAGAATTTCATCTTCGCTCATCGAAAACGGAAACATCATGCCGACTTCGCGTGCATCGCCTACCGGTTGATAAGTCATCACAATCAACATGATCACACCTGCAATCGCAAAAAACCCGGCGGGAACGATGCCACGCCAGTGATCCCCGGATTCCGCAAGGATTTCCTTTTTCATGTTTTCCAGTTTCGTGTTCCCATCCGCATTCTCAGCAGGCAATTCCTGCGACGCATCCCGATATGCCAGAGTAAGAGGGTCTTAGCCCAATTACGCAGCTTTACGTTTGATCTGGCGCATTGGCCCACCAGATGGCGATATAAACTCCAATCAGGTCACTAGCTATACAGATAAGAACTACGGCATAAGCCTACAATCTGCTCATTATGGAAATAGATGCAGACAAAGCACTGGACTTGTAATGATTTTTGGGACAGTTCCGAAATGAACGTTCCAAAATATCTGTTATAGACATAAGTCGTGTGCAACACCCGGCTCAGGGGACATCAGACGTCTCGAAGCGGAGCCGGTCAAATGACCGCCCCGGCTTCGATTAACAACAAACCAGTCGATGGCACCCGGAGAAAACAAAACCGGCAACCAAAGGGTGCCGGTTTCAATAGAACGGAATTGACAGAATTCAGATCAGTCCTCGGCCTCGATATCAATCGGAACGCCGGGCTGGTTTTTGGCCGTGCGAATCGAAAGTGCCGATTTGACGTGATTGACGTTTTCCGCAACCGTCAGTTCGGTCGTCAAGAACTTCTGATATTCGTCCCAGCTGTGCGAAACGATTTTCAACAGGAAATCCATTTCACCGGCAACCATGTGACATTCACGCACTTCCGGCCATGCCGCAGCACGGCCTTCAAAGGCGCGCAGATCATGTTCTGCTTGGCTTGCAAGACCAACCAGCGCAAACACGGTTACATTGTAGCCCAGCGCCTGGGCATCAACGTCGGCATGATAGCCCTGAATGAAACCTGCTTCTTCCAACGCACGGACACGACGCAGACAGGGCGGCGCAGAAATACCTGCACGGCGTGCAAGTTCCACATTGGTCATGCGGCCATCTTCCTGGAGATCGCGCAGAATTCTGCGGTCGATCTTGTCGAGTTTGACCCGTTGCATTTATCCCTCGATTCTGTGCGCTGAACTTACCCCGGACGAAACAATATTACAGGGGGCCAGTACGCTGGCAATAATATATTCGGTGACAGAATGCAATCTGCCCTTTTGTAATGCGCATGAATGCATTGCATAAATTTGTATCAAAAGGTTGCAAACCGCCATTTTCCGCCAATCGGAATGACAGGCTGAAAGGCATCATCGGACACCCTTTCGAAAACCTTGCAAAACATCGCGCGAGGCGGTTGCGCAATGCCATATCACCCCATATGTTCGGAACCTGTTTTTCACCGACCACAATATGCAAAGCACATGGCTCAGGAACATAACACCAAAGTCCTCATCATCGGATCCGGCCCGGCCGGTTACACAGCAGCAATTTATGCTGCACGCGCCAATCTGGAACCCATGATGGTTATGGGCCTGCAACCGGGTGGTCAGTTGACGATCACGACAGATGTCGAAAACTATCCCGGTTTTGCCGATGTCATCCAGGGCCCGTGGCTGATGGATCAGATGAAGGCGCAGGCCGAGCATGTCGGAACCAGAATGGTTCACGACCTGATCACCGAGGTCGACTTCTCGAAACGTCCCTTCGTCTGCAAGGGCGATTCGGGTGATATCTATGTCGCTGAAAGCGTAATTATTTCAACCGGAGCACAGGCACGCTGGCTTGGCCTTCCGGGCGAGGCGAAATTTAACGGTCGCGGCGTTTCGGCATGTGCCACCTGCGACGGTTTCTTCTATCGCAACAAACCGGTCGTCGTTGTTGGCGGCGGCAACACTGCTGTTGAAGAGGCCCTTTATCTTGCCGGGATTTGCTCGAAGGTGACACTCGTGCATCGTCGCGACGAACTGCGGGCTGAAAAGATGCTGCAGGATCGCCTGCTGAAGCATGAAAAGATCGACGTGGTCTGGGACAGTGTCATTGACGATATCCTAGGTGGCGACGGCCCGATGGATGGAGTTGAAGCCGTTCGCCTGCGCAATGTCAAAACCGGCGATCTGACAGACATCACCGCTGACGGGTTCTTTGTTGCGATCGGTCATGATCCGGCGACTGCCGTGTTCAAAGGACAGATCGACATGGATGACGAAAATTACATCCTCGTCAAACCGGGCAGGACCACAACCAACGTTCAGGGTGTCTTTGCCGCAGGCGACGTTACCGACAAGATTTACCGTCAGGCGGTAACCGCGGCGGGCATGGGTTGTATGGCAGCCCTCGAAGCCGAAAAGTTCATTGCCGAACACAACGAATAATCGCGGCAAACAGAACCGGATATGACAAAGGGGCGCCATCGGCACCCCTTTTTTGTGCCTATTGGCAAGAAACAGAACCGGGTTTGGGCAGCGTGAACGCGCCGCGTTCGGGCAATCCCCTGAGTTCATTTACAAATTCGGCGTGAACGAAATCACCCCTTTCGCAATTGGTTGCTTGCAGATCGCGCCAAAGGCCTCATATTGATCTAATGATATCAGTTTGGAAGCAATTCCACATGCGGCTTAATAGTGTGGAAACCAAATGCTTCTAAGAAGAAGATAAAGAAGTATCAGGGGACTGGCGCGGCAATGGCGCGACAGTGACATTAGGAGCAGGTCTATGGACTGGGACAAGCTGCGTGTTTTTCACGCTGTTGCGGAGGCGGGAAGCTTCACACACGCGGGGGAAAATCTCAATCTGAGCCAGTCGGCGGTCAGCCGACAGATCAGCGCACTTGAAGAAAGCGTCAAGGTGCCGCTATTCCACCGCCACGCCCGCGGCCTGATCCTGACCGAACAGGGCGAACTTCTATATCGCACGGCCCATGATGTGTTTGCCAAGCTTTCCATGGCCGAAGCCCGCATTCGCGAATCCAAGGAACGTCCCAGCGGTCCGTTGAAAGTCACCACCACGGTTGCCTTTGGTTCAACCTGGCTGACACCACGCATCAACGAATTCCTTGAACGCTATCCGGAAATCGAATTGTCGCTGGTGCTCAATGACGAGGAACTCGATCTTGCCATGCGCGAGGCCGATGTTGCTATCCGCATGCAGCCCCCACGTCAGGCCGATCTGGTCCAGCGTCAATTGATGACGCTGCGATATCACGTCTTCGCATCGCCGGAATATATCAAGCAGTTCGGCATTCCGAAAAAGCCCGAAGATCTGAAAGATCATCGCCTGATCATTTACGGTGCCGATGCGCGCCCGCCAGTTTCCAACGTCAACTGGATGATGGCCGTTGCCCAGCAGTTCAAACCGGACATGCGACCGATCCTGAAACTGAACAATATCTATGGCATCTTCCGTGCGACCGAGTCAGGGCTTGGGATTTCTGCCCTGCCCGATTACCTGCTGCCAGCCGATAGCAATCTGGTCCGCATTCTGCCGGAACTCGAAGGGCCAAGCTTCGATGCCTATTTCGTCTATCCAGAAGAACTCCGTCATTCCAAACGCATTGCCGTTTTCCGCGATTTCCTGATCGAGGAAATCAGCAAGGTCAAAGCCAAGATGAATGCTGCTGCTGCCACCGATTGACGCAGACGGTCGCCAAAAATTCAAAGCCATGCAACAAAACTGGAGCGGGGATTTTTTTTCGAGTATTCCCGATCAAAAACACAACCCATGATTTATAAAAACCAGACCCACGATGCGCTTTGACAACAAAGCCTGAAAGCGTATGCCGTCAAAAATCCTCCACCAGACAAGTTTATCGGTCCGTAAAATCAGCGTTTCAGGGAAAATGCAGTCATAATAGCTTCAATTTACTGACATTTTTTTGCCATGCACTGAGCGCATGGTTGGATTGTGGTTATTCTATTTTTAAGCGTTAGATCATATGCGTATATTCACATCAGAAGTTGTTAGCGACCGCGAAAGCGACGAGCGCTTTCATCTTTCCCTGATCTCCGCATGATCCGTCTGCCGAAACGTTATTCGGCTTGGAATCTTCCCTGGGTTCCACGTCTCCCAGACGTTAAAGCCTCCCTGTTGATCTTGCCGGTAGCTCCCCCTAGCTACCGGCATTTTTTTTCGCATTCGCACAATTAAGTAGCAGTGCATTGATCAAAAGATTGGGAACAAGCGCATTAGAACCCATAAATATTGCTTGTATTTCAGATATTTAACGTCTGAATTTTCGCAGCCCAAGATTTATGCATTTTACGCATGGCTGAATGAGCAATTTGACAGTGGTGTTTCCCGTCAAAAACGCTATCTTCCTCTTCGAACCGCAGCGGTGAATAACTGCATCGCGGTACAGAGTTTTCTCCCTGACCGAATTTTCGGTCTTTGCCGGGCGCCCTGCCCGGCATACCCAGGGCCCTGAGAAGGGTCCTACGTCTCCCAGACGTGAAGCCTCCCTGATAAACTTGCCGGATACCAAGCGTATCCGGCTTTTTTTTGTCTAAATGGTGCCGCTGGGGACTATCTGGGGACTAATTTTCAGAAACTCGCCCTTATTCCCAAAGCAGGACAACAGAAAGCGCACGGCGCATTAGCAGCCCTTAAAGCCTCAAGAATCTCTCGCGCGTACCGGTCCGGAAATGTTTCATTATGAAACTTCCGCCGGATCAACCTGCGAAAAACTGAAACTGTACAACAGTTTCC
>CAMPHD010000166.1 GCA_946885765.1 uncultured Thalassospira sp. | reverse complement strand
ATCAGGGAAACGTTAGCAGTCCCTTCAGCAGTGTTTTTAAGTTTTTTGAAAATTATATTCATAATCTTTTGAAAGCCGGAAAATTCGAGTATGACGACGAAGTTTTTGGGCTGGGTGGTGGCTCTGGCTATGATGGATTGGGGTATAGAAGTGCAGAAAGCCGAGAGTTTAAAGAGATATATCATCTGATTAAATCTTCTAACATATGTGCGCTTAAACAGAAAATGCGAGATTTCGCATATATTTACATAAATCAATACCATCAAGATGATAGAAAATACGATTTGCTTTATGAGTGCGATTTCAAAGCGGAGAAGTTTGGAAATATCGCGTTCTTGCATTTTGTTGATCCAAAGACGTTTGCAGCTTTGATGATCCAAGACGAAAAGGCGGATCGTTTACTACTTGCTGCACTTGGTCAGCGTTACGAGAATGCGCAGGGACATAAAATTTGTAGTCTTCATCAGGAACGTGAATGGTTAATTGACCTATTAGATGAAGTTCTGTCTTTGGTTGAGGGGGCAAAACCACCTCATAAAACTATACTTATGCTTCAGGTGAGGGCGGCATTCCAAAAATTTTCTCAATTTCTTGGATTCTCTCTGGTTTTGCTCAAAGATAAGAGTGGCGAAATTGAAGATGGAAGCTGAACGGTTTATGGATATTGTCAACCTGAGAGCTCAAGAAGAAAAGCTGGTCTTTGATCGCTTTGACGAGGAAACGGCGTGGGAAATCGGATCGGCCCTCGTGGCAGTGGCACGGGCACAGAGAGCCCCGGTTGTCGTCGATATCCGTACATCTGATCGCACCCTGTTCCACGCGGCCCTTTTGGGCGCAAAACCCGCCAATGATTCCTGGGCATATCGCAAAAGCAATCTGACGCTTCGCGAACATCAATCATCGATGCAGTTTGGATTGGCGTTGAAGGCCAAGGGCAAAACGCTTGCCGATCACGGGATTGATTTCGCCGATTATGCCGACCACGGCGGCAGTTTTCCGGTTCGCGTCAAAGGCGTTGGCGTGATCGCGGCAATCACCGTTTCCGGCCTTGCCTCGCACGAGGATCACGGGATGATTGTTGGCGTTCTTGAAGATTTTCTTGGGGTTTCGGCCTGATACGGTTCGGTTTCGGGTATCGGGTTATCGGCCAATGATCGTCAGCCAACTTTCAGTTCGGCAGGACGGGCTTCTGCCCATTTAAGCAGGGCATCCAATGCGGGGCACAATGATTGGCCCCATTCGCTCATGCGATATTCGACCTTGGGCGGGACCACCGGATAAACCTTGCGTTCGATTATACCATCGGCTTCAAGCTGGCGAAGCTGCTGGGCGAGCATCTTCTGCGAAATGCCGGGGATCAGCTTTTCCAGATCTGAATAGCGTTGGACCTTGCCACCGAACAGATGGAAAAGAATAATCAGTTTCCATCGGCCTTCGAGCATCTTGAAGATTGTTTCGACATCTGATGCCGCGGTGACCGGGGTGTAGGTTTTTGCCATGTTTGGAACCTGTTAGTTACTTACTTTAAAGTACGTACTTCCCAAAATGTGAGTTTGTTTGAAAAATGCCTGTCTGACAAGCAAGCAGACAGGAACAAACGACATGATCAAACTCCCCGAACCGATCATCACATATTTTGATCCCGCCAATAGCGTTGAGCAAAAGGCGGTGGCTTTCAATGGCACTGCAATTGTCGAAGACGAAAACCAACGCCATCAGGGACGACCTGAAATCGGGAAGTGGATGGCGGACGTCAAAGCAAAATACAACTTTGTGGCCGAGCCGATTGACGTTGTTCATGCAGATGAAAAATTTACCGTGAAAGCCAGGGTCAGCGGCGACTTTCCCAACAGTCCGATTGAACTTGATTACCGGTTCGAACTTGCGAATGGCGGGATTGAAAAGCTTCTGATCGGTTAGGCGACAGCGACTTCTTGCACAACTTTCCAAGTAAAATGAGCGACCATAAAATGTTTCAGCTTCCAGATCCTGCGCAGGAATTTGCGCAGAAACGCATAGTTGTGACCGGCGGCACCAAAGGTACAGGAAAGGCCGTTTTTGAGCGCATGATGGCCGGTGGGGGAACCTTGATCACGGCAGCCCGCGGCGAGAAGCCCGATGATATCGCCAGCGATTGCTATGTGCAGGCTGACCTTTCGACCACGGCCGGCGTCAAAAAACTGGCCGCAGCCGCACGCGAACGCATGGGAGGAGTTGATATCCTGATCCACGTTCTGGGCGGGTCATCAAACCCGTCCGGTGGCTTTGCCGTGATCGACGATGCCAGTTGGGAAAAGGAACTGAACCTTAACCTGATGTCGGCTGTGCGACTTGATCGCTGTCTGTTGCCCGAAATGATCGCGCGTGGCAGCGGTGCTGTTGTGCATACATCGTCAATTCAGCGCCGCTTGCCGCTATTTGATGCAACAACGGCCTATGCCGCAGCAAAGGCAGCACTTACGACTTACAACAAGGTTCTTTCGAAGGAAGTTGGTCCCAAGGGCGTGCGGGTTAATGCTGTTGCGCCGGGGTGGATTTATACCGATGCATCAAAGGCGATGGTCGAACGGATTGCAGAAGGCGGCGGCATCACCCAGGAAGCCGCACGCCAAAGCATTCTTGATGCATTGGGAGGCATTCCATTGGGACGTCCGGCGCAGCCCGAAGAAGTGGCTGAATTGATTGCTTTTCTGGCATCAGATCGGGCGTCATCGATTCATGGCGCAGAATACACCATTGATGGCGGTACGGTGCCGACGGTCTAGGAAAAGTACAACGCAGCCCGGTCAGCTGGACTGATCGACATGTTCGATATCGGGATCAATTCCGGCAAAACTGGGCAGGGCTGTGCTCATCCATAGATGCTTTTTGGCTTTGAAAGGCGTCGGGTCGTCGAAGCTGCCAAGCCTGAAATCGAGGAAGTCGGGATAGTCGCCGTGCCGCCAGGTAAGGCTTGATCCGCATTTCGGACAAAAGCCGCGAAACCGGTTGGGCGAACTTTCAAACTCGGCCGGTTTGCCATCCCATTTCAGGGTCGCGGTCGGAAAGGTGACAAAGGTTGAAACGCCTGAGCCACTATCCTTGCGGCACATGCCGCAATGGCAATGATTGCCGCCCGTTGGCTCGCCCGAAATAGAAAAGCGCACCGCGCCGCACAGACAGCCGCCGGTATGAAGATCGGTGGTTCTGGTGGTGGGCATGGTGCGCTTTTCCTTTTTGATCCGGGCTTATTCCGCCGGAACGCCCGTCGTGGTGGAATATTCGAAATGGAATTCCTTGTCCGGGAACAGGTAGCTGCGCGCGGAATGGATGGCGCTGGCACCCTCGGCAAAGCCTGACAGGATCAGTTTCAGTTTGTGGTCATAGGTCGCGATATCGCCAATCGCGAAGATGCCCGGAACCGAAGTTGCCATGGTGGCCTGCGTGACACCGATATGGTTGCGATCAAGGTTAAGGCCCCAATCGGCAATCGGGCCAAGTTCCATGGCAAGGCCAAAGAACGGCAACAGGTGATCTGCTTCGAGTGCAAGTTCCTCGCCCTTGAGCGTCGCAACGACGACATGGGACAGCTTGCCATTGTCACCCTTGAGGCTTATCAGCTGATAGGGAATGACCATCTCGATCTTTCCGGCTTCGGCCAGGGCCTGCAATTTCGCACTGCTGTCCGGGGCGGCACGGAATTTCGGGCGACGATGAACGACCATGACTTTTTCAGCGATGTCATGAAGCGACAAAGCCCAATCAACAGCCGAATCCCCGCCACCTGCAATGACGACCTTTTTCCCGGCAAAATCGGCACGGCGTTTGACGTAATACTGAACCCCCCCGCTGCCTTCGTAATCTTCAAGGCCTTCCATCGGGGGCTTGTTCGGGCCAAAGGCACCGCAACCGGCCGCAATCACAACCGCACCCGCATCAATGATGGTGCCGACGGATGTTTCCAGCGTGAAACGGCCATCGTCACGTTTTTCAAGTTTTACGACCTGCTGACCGAGATGATAGGTTGGCTCGAACGGGGCGGCCTGTTTGGCAAGCTGATCAATCAGGTCCTGACCGGCGATCTGGGGATGGGCCGGAATATCGAAAATCGGTTTTTCCGGATAAAGCGCGCTGCATTGTCCGCCAACCATATCAAGCGCGTCGATGACATGAGTTTTAAGCCCGAGCATTCCGGCTTCGAAAACGGCGAAAAGACCGACAGGGCCGGCGCCAATGATGGCAATATCGGTGCTGTGCGACGCGTCTGACATGTTCATTCCATCCAAATAACATCAGGTCGATAAAAGCGACGGTAATTCTTTATCCAATCTATACATGTGCGAGATAGCATTTGGGACCCTTTATCGCAACGTAAACCGCCCTTTCTTGCAGGTTGTCCGGCAAACTGCTGCCTGCGTTATACGATGCATGTAAAATCATTGCGAAGGGTGGGTCCATCACCCTACAACTAGGATCAGAACACAATTATTCGACGGATATCATGAGCAAGACAGTCACTGTCAGTGATCAGAAAGGTACCGAAACCCTTGCCGGACAGCTTGCCGCCCTGGCAAAAGCCGGTGACGTGATCCTGATGTACGGGACGTTGGGGATGGGGAAAAGCGCGTTTTGCCGCGCCTATATCCGCACGCTTGCCGGTAATCCGCATGAAGAAGTCCCAAGCCCGACCTTCACACTGGTTCAGATTTACGAACTTGATCCGGTCCCGGTCTGGCATTTCGATCTTTACCGGCTTTCCGATCCCGAAGAAATCCACGAACTGGATATCGAGGACGCCTTTGCCGATGGTGTCAGTCTGATTGAATGGCCTGACCGGCTGGAGTATCTGACGCCGCAAGACCGGCTTGATATTCATATCGAACCCGGATCAAACCCAGATGCGCGTGTTTTTCAATTGGTTCCGCATGGCGAGGATTGGGAAAAACGCATTGCAAATCTGCACGGGGTCGCATCATGACTGTGATGGGACGTCAGGACATCATCGACAGGTTTCTGCGTGACAATGGCTGGGCTGATATTGAACCCATTGCATTGGTTGATGATGCATCGGCGCGAAAATATTACCGTCTGGATAATGGGCGACAGACCGCCCTTCTGATGGATTTTCCGCCGGACGCGATCAGTGTCGACCCGCACGGTATTCATGAAAACCCGGAACGCCCGGCTTCGGTCATGCCGGTTATTGCAACGACATCACTGCTTTCGCAAGCCGGTTGGCGTATTCCCGCGATATATGCAAGCGATGTTGCACTTGGCCTTGTCCTGATCGAGGATTTTGGCGATCTGACCTTTACCCGCGCACTTGATCTGAGCGGGGCCTCCAAACCGGCACTTTATCTGCGTGCGGTGGATCAGCTCATCACCCTGCACCAATACTGTGATACCCGGTTTGAAAGTGCGGATTCCGGGCTGGTCCGATACACGCCAGATAATTTCAAACGCATGCTGCAAAGCTTCAAGACCGATTATCTGCCGCTGATCGTGACGGACACAGCAAAGCGCAGCCGCGCCATCAGCCAATTTGATGCGATGCTTGAGGCCGTGTTGCCGAACTGCTGGAAATCGGGCGAGGTGATCATTCACCGCGATTATCACGTTGATAATCTGATGCTGGTTGAAAATGACGAGGGCGGCGAGGATTGCGGCATCATTGATTTTCAGGACGCGGCAATCGCCCCGCGCCCCTATGATCTGGTGTCGCTTTTGCGCGATGTCCGTCATGATATCGGTGTCGAACTTGAAAACAGTCTCAAGGACCGATATTGCGCCGCCTTTGAAAATCTTGATCGTTCGGATTTCGAAATGTCTTATGCTGCGTGTAATATGGTAAGGAATTTCAGGATATTGGGCCGGTTTGGCTGGTTGGCGATCAAGGCAGGCAAACGACGGTATTTTGATTTCATCCCGCGTTGCTGGGAATTGATCCTGCGCGATGCAGACCGCAATCTGCCTGAACTGGCCGCATGGATTGCACATCATATCCCGGCTGAGGCACGAATGGCCCCGTCACTTTTAAGCCGACAGCAATCGTCCGAACAGGGGGCATCCTGATGAGGGATAAGAACGTAAAGGCGCAAGCAATGGTCCTGGCTGCCGGGCTTGGCAAACGCATGCGTCCGATCACCGATCATATACCAAAGCCGCTGGTGCCGGTTGCGGGCAAGCCGATGCTTGATCACGTACTTGATAAGCTGGCTTTGGCGGGCTTTGATCAGGCTGTGGTCAACAGCCATTATCTGGGGCAGATGATTGTCGACCACGTCGCCATCCGGACCCTGCCACGGGTGCTTTGCTCGCCCGAGGAAGACCTGCTTGAAACAGGCGGTGGGGTGAAAAAGGCCCTGCCGATGCTTGATGATCAGGCTGTGCTGGTTGCCAACGCGGATGTCTTCTGGACAGAGGGGGCAGAACCGCTTTTTGATCGCCTGACAGAGGCATTCGATCCGCACCATATGGATGCGTTGCTTGCGATCTATCCGGTCGAAGGGGCGTTTGGTTATGACGGTGCTGGTGATTTCTTCTGGCAGGTCGATGGCCGCTTGAAGCGTCGCGGCGATGCCGTGTCTGCCCCGTATTTCTTTACCGGTGTTCAAATCCTGTCGCCGAAGCTGTTTGAAAATACCCCTGATGGCGCGTTTTCATCAAATCTGGTTTACGACAAGGCATTGGCATCGGGGCGCTGCTTTGGTCTGGTTCATGACGGGGATTATTTCCATATCGGCACGCCAGAAGCATTGGCCGATGCCGAAATCGTCATCGCAGACGCTTTGGCGCATGAAAGTGCCGCCAGAATGGCAAAAGCAGCCAAAGCAGCTAAAACCGGGGACGGCTGATGGCGGATCTGTTCGATTATATGGACGCCGCCGATAACTTTGCCGCACCGGCGGCACAGCCGGAAAACCTGTTTTATATCCCGCCGGGTGCCGCCTTTGCTGATCTGATTGCAAAGCAGCTGGTTGCCGAAACGGCCAGCCAGCCCGTTGCCTTGTCCGACTATGTCCTGATGGTACCCAATCGCCGGTCGGCCAAAGTGATGCGCGATGCGTTTCTTCGTCAATCAAATGGCGCGGTGACGATGCTGCCAACCATCCGCGCGCTGGGCGAGGCGGACGAGGATGAACTGGCAATCTATGGTGCCGGTGGGGAACAGGCAGCCCTTGATCTGCCGCCATCCATTCCGGATCTGCAACGGAAATTGCTGTTAACCCGCCTGATCATGAACCGGCCGGATCACAAGGGCGATAAACCAACTGCGGATCAGGC
>CAMPHD010000165.1 GCA_946885765.1 uncultured Thalassospira sp. | reverse complement strand
GAATACCGGAACTGTGATCGCCTTCGGTGTCGGAATGATAGCGGAATTTGATTTTTGCTTTGTCGCGGTCGCAATCAAGTTCCAGCATCACGGTTGATCCCGGTGTGATCGGCTTTCGGTATTTAAGTTGTGTCACTTCACCGATGGTAACCGGTACATCAAACAGGGCTGCGGCCTGATCAACGGCCCAGTGCAGTTGCACGACCCCGGGCAGAAGCGGCATGCCGGGAAAATGGCCGCGGAAATAAAGCAGGTCCGTTGGCAGGTGCAGCGACAGGTTGACGCGGTCATCATCGCGATTTTGTATAACGATTTCAGGTGTTAAAGGTTCCGTATCGGCAAAAAGAGCGCGCAGCAAATGAAGCGGGCGTTTGCCCTGGCTGTCGGATGGCAGCTGATCGACAAAGCGCCAGCGTTGCGGCAGGGCAGCGTCGTCTTCGAATTTGGCGATTTCACGCCGCAATTGCCGCCCCATGCGAAACCGCCCGATATCGGCCAGCATATCGCGGCCCGCGGGCGACAGCTTGGCCACTACGCCAAGGCGGCGGTCATTTTCATCGGGGATCAGTGCAATGGCGTCTTCGACCAGATGGCTTTGGCGCAGATGTCGTTCAACCGCACCCAGCGAAATGCGTTTACCTTCGACCTTGACCACCCGGTCGGCCCGGCCATGCAGGGTGAAGGTGCCGGTTGCGTCATTGATCTTTGCAATGTCTTCGGTTTGATACCAATCATCGCCTGCAATGTGACGCGCACGCACGCGCAGGCATCCGGCATCATTCAGACCAATGTCGACACCGGGCAGGGGATGCCACGGGCAGTTGTCGCCGGTTTGCTTGCGATGGGCGATGCCGCCGGTTTCGGTGCTGCCGTAAATTTCGGTCGGGCAGGTGCCGAGCATGGCGGTGGTTTCGGTTGCGGCGGCAAGGTCAAGCGGACCACCCGATGAAAAGATCAGTGACGGGCGTGGTACATCCGCCAGATCGGGATGCAGGTTTTTAAGATGTGCAGGGCTTGTGATCAGGACATCGCCATTATTGATATCGCCCTGCATCATTTCCCAATAGGGGGCGGGATCGGCGGTAAATACGCGCCCGGTCATCACCGGCCAGACAATGCGGAAAATCAGCCCATAGATATGCTGATGGGATACCAGCCCGACAATGCGCGCGCCGGTCGGAATGTGCGGCTGCCAAAGCGGTTCCTGTATGGAGATTTCGGCTTCGATCAGGGCCAGTGTTTTATGGATCGGCTTGGGCTCCCCGGTCGAGCCGGAGGTAAAGAACACCGCCCGGCAATCGGATGCGGCGGGCAGTGTGGTTGGCAGCGTCGCGTCGTTGCCTTCGGCGAGTTTTGCAAGGATTGCGGCATCGTCGAGATAGAGATCGAACTGATCGGCAATGCTGTCAAGATAGGCCGGGCGATCCGTTGCGGGGAAAATCACGGTGGCACCTGCACGCCATGCCGCAGTGATCGCGATCAGGAACAGGCGGGCCGACTGGCAATGGATGGCGATGCGTGACGACGCGCGCAGGGCGGGGCAAAGACGGTCGATATCGGAACGCAGATCACCCGCGCAAAACACCCGGTCACCTTCGATGCAAAGGGCCGTGGCGGCGTTTTTCGGATCATGCAGGTTTTCGATAAAGCCGGTCATGGGGTTTCCGTGCCGTTTCGGGTTTTGCGGTCATGGCGCGCGCGCAGGATGCGGCGGACCGGCCATTCGCCAACGAACAATAGGCCCATCAGGATGTAGGAAATAAGGCCGTTATACAGCGTCCAGATTTCCATGCTGGCATAGTGTGCCGTCCAGCCCGCGATGATCGCATTGGCGGCAAAGAATCCGATCCAGACTTTGGTCAGTTTGCGCGTATAGGCAATCGAATAGGCATCAAGATCAGGCATTTTAAGCCGGGCGAGGCGTTCGACCATCGGGCGTTCGGTAAACAGCGTGACGGTAAAAACCGTGCCCATGGTCAGGCTGACGATCACCGGATAAAAGCGGATGGCAACCAGTTCACTTGCGATGCCGCCCGCGGCGACGATGACGGCGACCAGAACCGCAAGACCGGCCGCACCATAACGCTTTTGCAACGCAAATGAAGCAGCACGCAACAGAACCACGATCAGAAGCCCGATCAGGATGATCTGCGGGGAAAATACCGACAGCCCGAAATAGACCAGAACCGGATAGGCGACACCCAGTACGGCAAGCAGAAGGGTCGCGACCCGTTTAGGAACTGACCAGGACATGGATCTTCTCGACGACATCGTCGACGGTGCGCACAGACCGGAATTCCATCGCCGGGATTTTCTTGCCGGTGATTTCCTGGAATTTGACGATCAGGTCGACGGCATCGATGCTGTCGAGGTCAAGGTCTTCGAACAGGCGGGCATCGGGGGTGATGTCTTCGGCCGGGACTTCGAAAAGTTCGACCAGATAATCGTGAAGCTGCTGATAGACGTCTTGGCGGCTGTGCATGATTATCCCTCCTTTCCCGAAGCCTGAATGAATTTCGCCAGATTATGCACCGATGCGAAATGGGTTTTCACATCTTCGTTTTTGGCATCAATCCGGACATCATATTTTTTCTGGATCGCGACGCCAAGTTCAAGGGCGTCGATGGAATCAAGTCCGAGCCCGTCGACAAACAGGGCTTCTTCGCTGTCGATATCCTCGACACTTATGTCTTCGAGATTAAGCGTCTCGATAATAAAGGCTTTAAGTTCTGTTTCCAGCGAAGTCATGCGTCAGTCTGTCCAGATAATAATCCTTGATGATCCGGGTTAGCAAACGCGCCTGTTTAGCGCGGCTTAACGTTGGATCAGCAATGTCCCCAAATGATAGCGGTGCATCGACCACGAGGCGAAAACGGATTTTCGACGGCGGAATGCGATACCACGGTACCCCCTTTTTCAGCGTATCGTGATTACAGTGCACAACCACAGGAATCAAGTCGACTTGTGTTTCTATCGCAATATTTGCTACCCCGCGTTGCAGGGGGCCCAGTCTGCCACGGCTGGGCGTGCGCGTACCTTCGGGGAAAATCAGGATGCAGGCACCGGTTGCCAGATGATCGCGTGCCTGTGAAATCAGATTTTCCGGGTCGTCATTGTTGCGAATGAAACCGGCTGCACGCACCACGCCGGCCATGAACGGATTGCGAAACAGTTCGTGTTTGACGACACACTGGCAGCGGTCCATCTGGGCGAGGATCATGACGACATCAAGCAGAGTCGGATGATTGGCAATGATCACGGCACCGCGTGCGGATCGCAGGCGTTCGATATTTTCGGTTTGGGCGACGGCCACGTCGGTGACATCAAGCATCCAGGTGAAAAGGCGAAAGCCGCGGCAGATGACAAATTGGGCATAGCGGCGGCGTTTGGCCCGGTCGCGCAGGATGATCATCATGGCCGGGAAGATGGTGATGGCCATTAACAGCCCGCCCAGACCAAAGGATGAAAAGGCAAAGCCGGTCGCGAGTAACCGCCAGTACCAGTTAAAGCCTTTTGTCTGCCTTGTCGGCGTGCCTTGTCTTTCAGCCATTCGATTGCATCATCCAGCCGCCGGTCTTTCCGGAAAGGTTCAGCTTTGTTTTGGACGATGCGCCCAGACAGGCGGCAATCGCACGTGCCTGCCGGTGAGGCTGGACGGCGGGATCATGATCGAGGGTTGGGGCGAACCCGAACATATCGTCCGATGTGGCACCGGGCTGATCAAAGCGGATGGCAAGGGCGGTGCCGGAAATGTCATCCGGCTCTTCGCCATCGTAAATATCGGGCAGTGGCAGATCGACATAGCACAGGATGACCGGGCCATCCTCGCTGGTGAGCTGGCATAATGTTTCGGTGAGTGCCGCGATCAGGCTGTCATTCCCGGCCGAAATCGCGGTGTGACTTTGGGTGATCGACCAGTTGATCGAGGCAATACCAACAAGCGCGTTATGGACCGACATGCTGAAATCGGCAGGTGACAGGGTTTCGTTGGTCGCGACCTGATGAAGCAGTTTCAGTGTGCGATCAATATTGCCGTGGCGGGAGGCAAAAACGATATTCGGGTTGTCACCATCCGCGATGGTATGGCCAAGAACCTCGGCGGCGGCGCGACCATACAGGTCAAGCCGCCGCCGCCAGGCGGGTTTGAGGCTGCGCGCCAGATTGGTGCCGGTCATGTCGTCAATCGGGATTTCAACGTGATCGGGCGTTCCGGATTTAAGCACCGCGTGTTCATCGCGGTCTTCCCAGAAGGCCCAATGTGAAATCCGGGCGTGCAGCAGCGTCATATCAAACCTTATTGGGCAAGGGCGGCCTTTGCCGATACCTCGCGCAGGATATCCTGTCGCAGATTGTTGACCCAGCGATTGTAATTATAATGGATCGACGTGCCATCATAATTCAGGTTGGTGCTGTCAACATAGGCAATCGAAAATTCGGTCTGGTCGAAATCGATTTCGACCTTGGCCAGATGGTCACGCGGCGAATAGGTCGCGATCAGTTCACCATCTGCTTTACGTTGAACAATCCATTCCCGTTCACCGGCGGCCTTGATAATGCTTTCCTCGATCTCGGTCATGCTGAGTTTCGCGGCATCGGCCGGGAAGGGCTGACTGGTGTAATTCTGAACCGGGGCGGTGCGGCATGCGGCAACGACAAGTGCCAGCAAACCGACGACTGCAAATTTCAAACTGCGCATATCCAACCTGCCTTTTGTTGATATTATTTCAGTAATCGACAAGGATCATCTGCCCGAACCGGGCAAGATATATCAGGTTTAATGAACTTACCGCCAACCGCACAACCAAAACTTGCCGGGTTTATGAAAAATTCCGCGATTTCCGATGTTCAGACCGCCTTTGACGGCACCGTTTTGTGGTGCTGGCGGCGGATGGATGATTTGCAGGGCGACCGGGCGGAACGGCGGCGGCAAAGTTCGACGCGCGGATGGCGGATGATGGGTGATCTTGGCCATTATATGTGGCCGGATATCACCGGGGAGGCCGCATATGAAACCGTGCGGCAAAGTTCCGGGCGGCCCGGTTTGATCATCGATGGTGTGATCCATTGTGCAAGTATCAGCCACAGCCGCGATCTTGTGGCGGTGGCAATTGCCAAATATCCGGATGTGATGATCGGCATTGATATCGAATATCGCGATCCGAAGCGTGATATCGACGCCCTGTCGCGCTGGCTGTTTGACGGTGATGCGGATGGCCGGGATTTTTATCAGGGCTGGTGCGATTACGAGGCGGCCTTCAAGGCAACAGGTGAAACCGACCCGGTGGCACAGGCACACGCCACCCTGATCGCGATTGACACCATGGATGGATTTTCAGGGGCGTTGGCGCGGGTTTAAGGAATGGCTCGTTTTAGCGGATTGAATTTGCGCGATATTATTGCGACAGGTTAAGCAGGTCGGTTATCGGGGACGGGAAGAAATATGACGCAAAATGTCTGGGTCGGTCAGAACATCACGACGGGTGCCCGGTTGCGGCTGTTCTGCTTTCCGTTTGCCGGGGGCGGGACGTTGGCCTATCGGCCATGGCCGACACAATTTCCCGATGATATCGATGTGGTGCCGGTCAATTTGCCGGGGCGTGAGCAGCGGTTTGGCGATGCGGTGATTGATGATCTTTCGGATATGGTTGCGTCGGTGGCCGAGGGGCTAAAACCATTTCTTGATCGGCCATTTGCGTTTTTCGGTTATTCGATGGGGGCGCTGATTTCCCACCATCTGGCGTGTCATCTGCACCAGGCGGGGATGGCAACGCCAATGCATCTGTTTGTTGCGGCACGGCGGGGGCCGAATGTGGCGGGGCATCGGGCACCGTTGCATCATCTGTCATCGGATGATTTCTGGCGCGGGATTGCCAATTATGGCGGGACGCCTGCCGAAATTCTGGAAAACGCGGAATATCGCGCCCTGTTTGAGCCCAGCCTTAGGGCGGATTTCAGATTGTCAGAAACCGCGGTTTCGACCGGACTGCCAAAGCTGTCCTGCACGATTACCGCCTTTGGCGGGGCGGATGATCCGAACCCGGTGCCGGATGAACTGGATGACTGGGCGGCGGCAACCACGGGCGATTTTGCCAAGCATGTTTTGCCCGGCGGGCATTTTTTCCTGCGTGATGCCGGGGATGACATCGTGCGCGTGGTAAAGGATGCGCTGATTGCGTGATGGATCAGGCTTGGGTGGTTTGACGGCCGTCGACAAATTCGCCGTCGCGGACGTGATAGATCGTATCGGCCTTGTCAAACCAGCGATCATCATGGGTGACACAGATGATGATCTTGCCCTGTTTGCGTAAGGAGGGCAGGATTTTTTCATAGAAGACCGAGCGGAAATGCGGGTCCTGATCGGCGGCCCATTCATCAAGGACAAGAACCGGCTTTTCTTCGAGCAGGGCCGCGATCAGGGCAAGGCGTTTGCGTTGCCCCTGTGACAGCGACGTTGTTGAAAAGGCGTTGTCATCGAGTTCGACCTTGTCGTCGATTTCCATCTGTTCAAGCAGCGTTTCAACCTGCTTCGGATCGATATTATCAATGCCGTAGAGTTCGCGAAACAGGTGATAGTCCGAGAGCACGGTCGCGAAATGATCGCGATAAAGCTGCAGGGCGTCGGTCGGCACCGGACAATCATTGACCATGATCGAACCGCTTGCCGCCGGGCGAAGGCCGGTCAGGACCGCGATGATCGTCGATTTTCCCGCCCCATTGCCGCCGGTGATAAAGGTGATCCTGCCCTTTTTAAACGTGGCATTGATCGGGCCGATCGCAAAACCCGGGCTGTCATTCGTGCCGGGATAGGCAAAGCGAACGTCGCACAGGCGGATTTCCGCGATATTGCCAAGGGCACCTTGCAATTTTTCAAGGGTTTCGGGCGAAGATGTGCCGTTGGTGGCTTCCTGCGCGTGTTGGGCGTCAAGGGCGTCTTCGAGCTGATCATCGATATCCTTGATCTTGCGTAGTGCCACATCGGAATCAGTAAAGCTGGGCACGGCAGCAACCACCGCCCCAATCGGGCCGATCATGAACAGGGCCGCAGTCGTGGTTTGGACGGCAACGTCGTGATAGTCCGATGTGAAGATCGGAACGATGAACACCATGGCCGCCATCATGCCGTAGAAGGCCAACTGGATCAGGGCGAATTCGCGCGACCACTGGGCCTTGACCACGGATTTGGTGTCACGTGCGCGGATGGATCGATCCGTAAGCCCGCCCAGCAGGGCATCGCGACGCCGACTGTTCATTTTGACTTCCTTGAAGCCGTGCAACAGATCGGAC
>CAMPHD010000164.1 GCA_946885765.1 uncultured Thalassospira sp. | reverse complement strand
ATATATGCCAAGACTGTTCTTGTCCTTGCTCCTGACAGAGACGTAAAAAGACCTCTATTCGATATATTCCCCGTCATAGATGCCCCAGTAACCCTGTCGCGGTGCCCATCCCTCGAAGTCGCCGAACTGCAACTGGCACCAGTCAACAGAACGCGGGCAGGTTTCGATCTTGCCGATGACGGAATTGGAAATCAGGGCGATCTTGCGCGCATTTTCATCGGCTGCAGAATAAAGCGTGATGGTGTCGGCGGTGACAATCACGTGGCGCGATCCGAGCAAAAGGCTTTGATGTACCCATCCTTCGCTGCCTTCCCAGTCGCGAACCTTGCGCCAAGTGTCAAATTCCGAAATCACTTCCATCGGCATGTTGCGGCGCTGATAAATCCAGACCTTTGGATATCGCAGACCGGGACCGGAACGCAGATGAACCTTGTCTGATCGCAACGCAACAAATCGCGGGATCGGCAGGCCGGACTCCTGTGCGCTGGCAACAATCGGTGCGCCAAGGCTGCCAAGGATCATCATGGCGATAAAAGTATGAAGGAATTTACGGCTGATCCAAGGCATTGTGACGGTTTTCCCTGCTCTTTCTTCTGCTGCCGGAATAGAACTTCGGAACCGGCGAACCTCAGTCTTTAAGAAATAAAATTACAAAAATGACGTCAAAATTCTTGCTTTAATACCCTGTGGCGTGGCATCACTGCATTGCGGCAAGCGCGCATTTGGCGCATCAAGCCCATCTTGTCAGCAAAAGAGTTAAAAGACCGCATAGGAACGGCAGATGACCAAGAAAAAACCGCTCGTCATCGTGACCCGCAAACTGCCGGAAGCGATTGAAACCCGCATGATGGAACTGTTTGACGCGCGCCTGAACATCGACGATGTGCCGATGTCCAAGGCTGAACTGATCGAAGCGGTCAAACAGGCAGATGTCCTTGTCCCGACGGTAACTGATCGAATTGATTCTGCCGTGCTTGCCCATGCGGGGTCGAATTTGCGCCTGATCGCCAATTTCGGGACGGGTGTTGACCATGTTGATCTGCAAACCGCACGGTCGCGCGGTATCACCGTGACCAACACGCCCGATGTCCTGACCGAAGACACAGCCGACATGACGATGGCGTTGATCCTTGCGGTATCGCGCCGTGTGGCGGAAGGCGAACGCATGATCCGCAGCGGCGAATGGACGGGCTGGGCGCCAACATCAATGTTGGGGCATCGTATCTGGGGCAAGCGGCTTGGCATTGTTGGCATGGGGCGCATCGGTCGGGCATTGGCCCGTCGCGCAAAAGGTTTTGGTCTGTCTGTGCATTACCATAACCGCCGCCGTATTCATCCCGATACCGAGGAAGAACTGGATGCGACCTGGTGGGAAAGCCTTGATCAGATGCTGGCGCATGTTGATGTTGTGTCGGTCAACTGCCCGCATACGCCAGCAACCTATCATTTGCTGTCGGCCCGTCGTCTTAAACTGATGCAGCCGCACGCCATTCTGGTCAACACCGCGCGCGGCGAGATTGTTGATGAACCGGCGCTGACGCGCATGCTGGCGGATCGCGAGATCGCCGGTGCGGGACTGGACGTGTTCGAACATGAACCGGCGGTGAACCCGAAATTGCTTGAACTGCAGAATGCCGTTCTGTTGCCGCATATGGGGTCGGCCACCATCGAGGGGCGTGTCGATATGGGCGAAAAGGTCCTGATAAATATCAAGACCTTTGTCGACGGTCACACCCCGCCGGATCGGGTGATTGAAGGGTTGCTTTGACCTGCTTTAACCCCGTTAAAAAGCCGCATTCAGCGACCCGCCAAACGGCGGGTCGTTTTGTTTGTGGTGGTCTCCTGTCATGAAATGTCAGGATGTGTTCTGTTTTTATTTCTCGGCCATTTCAATTTTGCGGCTGCTTGGGTATCACTAAGGGCAATATTTCCATTAGAATATTCCTTCAGGGGGTCACCATGAGTTTCGTCTTTCCTGCTGCTAAGCCCGTTACCGTGCCGGTGCAGAATTCGGATCAGCTTTTTCCGGTTAATCGCATCTTCTGTATCGGCAAGAATTATGCCGACCATGTACGCGAAATGGGTTCCGATCCAGCCGATACCCCGCCTTGCGTTTTCATGAAGCCGACCGACTGCTTGAAAGTCGGAGACGGCGATCTTGCCTATCCGTCGGGAACCGAAGACCTGCATTACGAAGGCGAACTTGTTGTGGCCCTTGGTGCGGGTGGCAAGGATTTGGATCGTGCAGCGGTCGAGGCGGCGATTTTCGGATATGCCGCGGGTCTTGATATGACACGCCGTGACGTACAGGCGGGCCTTAAGGATCGTCGCCTGCCATGGGATATGGCCAAATCCTTTGATGATTGTGCCGCGATTTCGGCAATCTGCCCCAAGGCAGATACAGGCAATCCGCAGGCAACCAACCTGAAATTGTCGGTCAATGGCATGGTCAAACAGGATGATACGACCGCCAAGATGATCTGGCCGATGGTTGATGCATTGGTGCATCTGTCGACCCTGATCGAGCTTAAAGCAGGTGACCTGCTGTTTACCGGAACCCCCGAAGGTGTCGGTCAGGTGGTTCGTGGTGATCACATGGATGTGGTGATCACCGATGTTGCCGAACTGTCGGTTACGCTGAAATAGCATCAGTTTACCCAGATACAGGGAATTAAAGGGTCAGGGCCCAATTCACCCCATCAGGAAACGGAGTCCGTATTGAAAATCGTCAGTTGGAACATCAATTCCGTTCGATTGCGTATCGAGCAGGTCGTAAAGTTTTTGGAAGAACAACAACCTGATGCGCTTTGTCTTCAGGAACTGAAATGCCCGGACGAGTATTTCCCCCATGAAGCATTTGAAGCCGCCGGTTATATCCATCGTCATAACCATGGCATGAAAAGTTATAACGGTGTTGCGATCCTGTCGCGGGTGCCGTTTACGGAAGTCGACATCAAGCATTTCTGCGGCAAGGAAGATCGCCGTCATTGCATGGTGACGTTTGAAAACGGTGTCGAGTTACACAATTTCTATATCCCGGCCGGTGGTGACGAGCCGGACGTAACGATCAATGAAAAGTTTGCCCACAAGCTTTCATTCCTTGATGAAATGATCGCGTGGTGGGCGGAACGCCGGGTTGCCAATCCGGATCGCAAGGCCATTCTGGTCGGGGATTTCAACATCGCCCCGTCGGAAAATGACGTCTGGTCGCACAAACAGCTTTTGAAAGTTGTCAGCCACACCCCGATCGAAGTCGAAAAACTCGAAGCATTCCGCAAGTCCGGTGATTTCGTGGACTCGGTTCGTGAAATCGTTGAAGAACCGGAAAAGCTGTTTAGCTGGTGGAGCTATCGTTCGCGCGACTGGCGGGCAAGCAACAAGGGTCGTCGTCTGGATCATGTATGGATGACGCCCAATATGGCCGGAACGGTGCGCACGGCATCGGTCTATGACCTTGCCCGTGACTGGGAAAAACCGTCTGATCATGCACCGGTGGTTGTCGAGTTTAACATCTGAAGACAGCCATTATTCAGTATCAAACAGCGGGCTGGATTTATCCAGCCCGCTGTTTTTTCATCTAAAATGACTTGATCAGGGAGCCTGCCGGGGTAAAGCTTCTGATTGAAACAGGAAATGAGCATTCCCAATTCATTAAGCAATTTTATCCCGATGAAACAAAAAGCAGGATACGGGCAATGAAAAAGATCCTCATCGCGTTGGCAGCCATCATTTTGCTGGTCGTTGCCGGGCTTGTTTATGTTTATGTCAATCTCGACAATATCGTCAAAGCAACCATCGAAGAGGCGGGCACACGTGTGACGCTGGCGGATGTGACGGTGGATAACGTCAAGATCGAAACCACGCAGAACACGGCGTCGATTGGCGGGCTGGTTGTCGGGAATCCGGATGGTTTTGAAACCGACTATGCCTTTTCGCTTGGAAATATTTCGGTCCGGCTGGACGGTTCAACGCTGACCAGCAATACCATCCGCGCGATTGAAGTAATCGTTGATGCGCCCAGTGTGACCTATGAATTGGGGCAGGGATCATCAAATATCGCGACCATTCAGCGCAACGTTGAAAGTTTTGTCCAGCGTGTATCCGGCCCGACCGGTGCGGGCGGAACCGAAGGCGGTGATGCCGATACAGCCGTGGATGACGGTTCCGGCACCAAGGTGGTGATTGATAATCTTTATGTCCGCAATGGCAATGTCAGTGTGTCTGCAGCGATGCTGAAGGGCAAGAAACTGTCTTCAAGCCTACCGGAAATTCACCTGAAGGATATTGGCAAGCAGGATGGCGGGGCAACTCCCGCGGAAGTCGCCGAAGCCGTTATTACGGCCCTTAACACAGCAGTATTCAAATCGGTTTCCAGCCTTAATGTCGATGGTTTGTTGCAAGGGGTTGGCGATCTTGGCAAAGGTGTCACGGGCTTGATCGGTGGTGCTGCAACCGGCACCGGCGGCGTGGTCAAGGATGGTGCGGGTGCCGTCGGTGATGCGGTCAAGGGACTGTTTGGCGGATCGTCTGAATAACGGGACTCGACGCGAATTTTCCGGGTATTCCAATAATATCCGTATAATCAACGTCTTGGCGGAAGGAGCCGGTGTCGTTCCTTCCGCTTCCTTTTTGGCATTCAGACATGCCGTTCGGTCATGTAAAGCAAGGACAGTTCATATATTACTGATGTGATATTTTATCTATCCTCCTGCTTTTTTTCATGAATTTCGTTTCCATATATTCCCGGGTGTGGAAAAATTTCACCAACGGCAGGTGTGGTCTTGGGGAACCTCTGTTCGGAAAAGAAAACCGTCAGAAGGTTATTTTTCGGGGCAGCTCATTTTTTCGATCTGGTCATCGACAACGATTTACACCGCCAATGAAAGATCGGCGCATTGCGCCGATTACGGGTGCGTTACGCCCTTAAGCCGGATCAACCGGATGGTTGCGCGCCCTTGTAAACAAAACGATTGGGATTGGGATCATTATTGTTGTCGTCCAGACAAGGAGTGAAGACCAATGAGAGCCAAACTGCTTTTCGCTGTTTCCGCAGCCGCATTTCTTGGTGCCTGCGCGAATATGGATATTCCGGGTGTTCGCGGGATGGCCGATGAAGGTTCGGCATTCGATGCGGCCCTTCATCAGGGTTATTCCGACCTTGCCCAGGCGGAATATGAAGAGGCCGACTGGGTGGATGCACGTTACTTCACCAACCGCGCGAAAATGGCGGCAATGGGACAGGATACCGGCCCACAGCCGCTGGCAGATCGTGATCTGCCCGAAGATGGCCTGTCGGAAATCAGCGTTGCACGTGCTGATATGATGGCGGCATTCGACGCCGGCGGTCGTGACAAGTCGCCACAGGCGGCCGGGCGTACGCAGGTTGGTTTTGATTGCTGGATGCAGGAACTTGAAGAAAACATCCAGCAGGAAGATATCGACAATTGCCGCGCAGCTTTCTATCAGGCACTTGCCATCGTTCAGGCCGATCTTGCCCCGGCTGAAAGCATGGCCAAAGCCGCGCCAATGATGATGCCCGAACCGATGAATATCTATTTCGCGTTCGACAGTGCGGTTCTTGGCGACAAGGCAATGCCGGTGATGACAGGAATTGTCGAAGCATATGAAAAATACGATCCGAAAATGATCAGTCTGACGGCATATGCTGACCGGGCCGGTGATGCGATGTATAACGATATCCTTGCCAAATCGCGGGTCGATGCGGTGGTCAAGGCATTGCGTGATCATGGCATCAGCCCAAGCAGGCTTGCGATCAGCATCAGTGGTGAGGCCAATGTTCCGGTTCCGACGGCTGATGGTGTCGCCGAAAAAGGCAACAGGGTTGTTACAGTCAAATTTGAAGACGGCATGTAAGCCGACACAACAAAGAGGATGAATATATGCGGTTACTCATCGCACTTCTGCTGCCGTGGTTGTTGTTCTTTACCATCGGGCGGCCAATTGCCGGCATCATCTGCCTGATTCTTCAGATCACTCTTCTGGGCTGGATTCCGGCAGCGATCTGGGCGGTTTATGCGCTGAGCCAGTACAACACCGACAAAAAAATCAGTAATGCCATGGGCGGTGGTCAGGATTAATTTCCTGCAACATGTTCACGCATGCTGATGGTATTGGCGGTCACGCCGCATCGCATCTGAAAGGCAGGCCTTCGGGCCTGTCTTTTTTGTTAATGCATGTGGCGCCGGACGCCACCGACAAATCGGCCAATCAGGCGCGATAAGATAAATCGTGTGACAATAAAGGCCACAAATCCGGCGAGACCGGGCCAGTACCATGCCTGAACCTCGGGGCGTGTGCTTTGTTCAACCAGCCCGTAAATGACAGCAGCAATTCCGGCCCCCGCCAGAAAGGCCACGCGCCTGCGATAGCGACCGATAAACGGGGCAAGTAACCACATCGTCCCGTTTTCCTATGCTTGCGACCGGCAGTCAGGATTGCCGGGCATCAATGCTGTCCACCGCCGATATCACGTGCAAGACGGGCGGCAAAGTCATCGGTCATACCCGAGATGTAATCAAGGATTGTCAGATACAGATTATAAAGCGGTGCACCGACCGGCATCGAGTCATTGCCGATCAGTTCGCGAACCCGCCCGGTGCGATAGGAAAGCTCGGCGTCATCCTTGGCCTGATGGATTTCAAGCGCTGTCTTGCAGAAGGTATCAAGCAGCGTCTCAAGGCAGGCAAAGGCTCCGACCTCGATCTGTACCTTGCGCCGGTTTAGAATGATCTGCTTTTCGGAAAACTGCTTGGCGGTGGCGATCATTTCATTGAATGGGCCATAGGCACAGGACAGAAGATCACCTGTAACCTCGCCCTTGAGGAATTGTTCCTCGCGCGAGACAAAGGCATCGGTCAGGGCATCCAGTAGTCCGGTGATGATCTTGCCGCGCAGGAAGGTCATCTTGCGCCGGATGTTGGTTTCACGGTGATATTCGGCGGGAATATCCTCGGGAATGCAGGGCAATAACAGGTTTTCAAAGACGCTGAAATCGACGAGTTCCAGCTCGACGCCATCTTCGATATCAATCAGGGCGTAACAGACATCATCGGCCGCCTCGACCAGATAAACCAGCGGATGGCGGCAAAATGATTGCGCACCGGTGCGGATCAGGCCGGTGGCATCGGCGACCTCGGTCAGAAGGTCCATCTCGCGCTGAAACGCACCGAATTTCATTTTTTCGGGATAAGGGCTGCCAATCGCCGACCATGGATATTTTACAAAACTTGCCAGCGTCGCATAGGTCAGACGCATACCACCGTCATAA
>CAMPHD010000163.1 GCA_946885765.1 uncultured Thalassospira sp. | reverse complement strand
CGGGCGCAAACATCAGGCGGTCGTGGCTTTCGATCACGTCGCCAAGTTCGGCGCGCAGCTGATCTTCAAAGCCGACAGGGGCCAGATAGCCGGTCGCATCCATCGGCTCGATGACCGCATCGATACCGTCGGGGATGTCAAAAGTCTGGGGGGTGTGTATCTGATCCTTTTTCATGGACCGCTTTTACGCTGATTTCTCCCAATAAAAAAGCGGGAAAGCCGCATAACAGCTTTCCCGCTTCGTCAGATGCCCGGATTACCGATCAGAACTTGTCTGCCTGAACCAGATCCTCGATCAGAAGTACCTTGGTGGCATCGCCCTTGATGCCGAAATCGTTGTCGTTGATCAGGGCCAGCGCACCGTCCCCCATCACCGCAAGACCTTCGATCTTTGTCGGGGCCGTTGGGTAATCGGCACTGTCAAAACGAAGGGTTTTGGCAACTGCCTTCAGGTCAAGCTTTGACAGGTCATTTTCCTGCTCAAGCGATGGGCTGGTCGACATATCGTCCCAGCGTGATGCCAGAATGTTCGATGCACCATCCAGTTTGACTTCATGCAGTTTGGTGGTGCCATCGGTTCGTTCCAGAACCAGCAGGCGGTCATCGCCAAGACCAAGGACCTCGGAGATGCGTGGTGCATTCTGCTTGTCGGACGGATCGTTGCGGAAGGTCTGCGGATCATCAAGCTGATAGATATATTCGCCTGCAAGCTCGCTCTCTACGCGGTCATAGACAAACAGACGGGTATTCTTGGCGGTTTTGTACGCATCGGCATTCGGGTTTGCCAACGGGTTCTGAACCATGAAATACAGTTTGCTTTCATCGGGGGATACGGCCATCGATTCAATGCCGCGGTTGGTCTGGCGGGTCACAAGGATCGCCGGAAGACCGCCGGTAATCTTATAGGCCGAACCTTCGAAATCCTTTTCCGAACCGGCAGGAACGATACGTTCATTCACCGTGCCATCGGCTGCAACATGCAGGATCGACGGGCCGTTTTCTTCACCGATCCAGTACGAACCGTCCGACAGGCGAATGATGCCTTCGGCGTCGATTGACGAAACCGACTGTACCAGTTCCTTGCCATTGGCATCGACCGGCTTTTCGGTCTTGGCAACCGACAGCTTGTTGGTCAGACCGGTCAGCGGCACGCCATTCTGGTCTTTCAGGGTGATGACGTCCTTGACGTCAAAGCTGCCGTCATCATTCAGGAAGATCGTGTAGATCGACGGCGAATAATCCGGGGTCGGATAGACGCGAACCTTGCGGTCCTGGCAAACGACATCTTCGGAAACGCCAAGCACGTCCTGCACGTCATCGCAAACAAAGTTCGGACCGCGATCCGATATCGCATAAAACATATTGGCCGGATCACCCGGACGGCGATAGGCACCCGAACCGAAACCAACCGTCAGGTCACGTGCCTTGCCGCCATCCACCATGACAGTCGACAGATTGTTAATCGCACTTTTGGTTTCGAAAACCTTGACGTCGCCCGCCATTGCCGTTGTCGCAAGAAGCATGGCCGCAATACCGGCAAAACCGGCTGCAATCGTCCGTTTCATGGTGTGATCCCCCACATCGTGTAATGTATACGAAGAAACGCCCGAACCCGGTTATGCATCGGTTCAGGCGCAAGTGATAGAGATCACATTAGAATTTTACTGTGACAGTTTGTTTGCGGTTGTGCGTCGTTTACGTGAAACAACAGAAAGTCGTAATTTAGGGCAGCGAACCGGCGGGGCGGTTACCAGAAATCCTCGCGCCGGACGGTAAAGGTTTCCGCGACACTGGCATATTCGTGATAGCCCAGCCGCGCCAGCGGCTCGAACAAAGTCACATCGACCATGCCGTCGCGAATGATCGCCTCATCGATATGCAAACCAATAACCGTACCGATCACCATGGCGTTTTTGCTTTGCGGGTCGGGGCCGGGCAGATCGACAATCTGGAACACCTTGCATTCCATATGGATCGGCACCCCCTTGATCCGATGCGCACGGACCAGTTTGCCGGGTTCCTTTTCAAGACCAGCATAATCAAATTAGTCCTGTTCTGGCGGCAACGGTGCCTAACAGAAATTGATTTCGCGCAGCATGGCACGCGGGGCAACGGCGGCGATAAATTCGCCGGTTTCCCGCGCATTGGAGAGGCTGTCAATCGATCCGCCAGATGCAAACATCACCATCGGCGGATTGCCGCAAACCGCATTGAAAAACGAATAGGGGGCCAGATTGGCGTGCCCCCGTTTATCGACCGTCGAAATCCAGCCAATCGGACGCGGCGCGACACAGGCCTTGAACGGATCATGCGGCAGGTTATGGGGTGTTTTTCCGGGCTCGTAAAACATGGTGTTTCCGTTATTCCTGTTTGCCGCTGGAACGGGGGGCATAATTATCGCCGCGCAGGGTTTCCGGCCGTTCCGAAAGGTGCAGGCGGGTTTGCTGTAACGGGGTTTCGGCAATGATATGGCCGCGCCGGATGACATAAAGCCGATTGGCACGCAGACGAATGGCCTCGATCGTATCGCGGGCCTGCAACACGACGAAATCGGCATTGTTGCCAACCGCAATTCCGTATCCTTCAAGGCCCATGATTTTTGCCGGTTCGCTGGTCACTGCGTCAAAACACGCCCGGATATCGTCGCGTGACGTCATCTGGGCCACATGCAGTCCCATTGATGCGACTTCAAGCATATCGCCTGATCCCATCGAATACCACGGGTCCATCACGCAATCATGCCCAAAGGCGACGGTAAGCCCCGCCTTGCGCAATTCCGGCACGCGCGTCATGCCGCGACGCTTGGGATATGTATCGTGGCGACCCTGAAGGGTGATGTTGATCAGCGGGTTGGCAATCGCGCTGACCTCGGCCTCGGTCATCAGCGCGATCAGTTTCGATACGTAATAATTATCCATCGAATGCATCGATGTCAGATGCGATCCGGCGACCCGCCCCTGAAGGCCGAGGCGTTGCGTCTCATAGGCCAGCATTTCGATGTGACGTGACAGCGGATCGTCGGTTTCATCGCAATGCATATCAACCCGAAGGCCACGTTTGGCGGCCATTTCGCAAAGTTCGGGAATGCTTTGTGCGCCGTCTGCCATGGTGCGTTCGAAATGGGGGATGCCGCCGACAACATCAACGCCCTTGTCCAGTGCACGAATGACGTTTTGTTTGGCCGTCGGGCTGCGCAGATAACCGTCCTGCGGAAACGCGACCAGTTGCAGATCAATATAGGGAGCGACCTGTTTTTTGACCTCAAGCAGCGCATCAACCGCAAGCAGGCGGTCATCACAGACATCGACATGGCTTCGAATGGCAAGCAGGCCCTTTGATACCGCCAGATCGCAATAGCGAAGCGCTCGGTCAATCACCGCCTCGATGGTCAAAAGAGGCTTAAGCTCGCCCCAAAGTGCGATGCCTTCGAGCAGCGTGCCCGACTCATTCATCCGTGGCTGGCCCAGCGACAGGGTCGCATCCATATGGAAATGGCTATCGACAAAAGGCGGGCTGACCAGCATCCCGTCGCAATCGATTTCCTCGGCCGCCAATATCGGCAATTGCGGCCCGATTTCGATGATCTTACCATCCTTGCATGCGATATCAACGCCGGTACGGCCATCGGGCAGATTGGCATTTTTCAGGATCAGATCGGCTTGCATGACGGCATCCTTCGAAAGTGGGGCTTTAAATCATCAGAGTCTTGGGTTGGCGCAAAGGTAGCGATGAAATCAACGCTGTCCCTTGAACCATGGCACCAGCAATGCCTTGGGATAATCGGCCTTGCGCGCCACAATGATCAGGGCGGCAATCGATAACAGATAAGGCATCATCAGGAAAACCTGGGATGGCAGAAACGCGCCGACCTCGGTTTGCAGGCGGACCTGAAATGCATCAAACGCACCAAACAGCAACGCCCCCAGCAACGCCTTGCCCGGTCGCCAGCTTGCAAACACGGTCAGGGCAATGCAAACCCAGCCACGGCCATTAATCATGCCAAAGAAAAACGCATCAAACGCCGACATGGTCAGAAACGCACCGCCCAATGCCATCAGGCTTGACCCGGCGACCACGGCCCCGATGCGCAGCGCATAAACCGATAATCCCTGTGCCTCGACTGAGGACGGGTTGTCGCCCACCGCCCGGATGGCCAAGCCAAGCGGGGTACGATACAAAACCCAGCCGGTAACAAACACCATGACAAGGGCCAGCATCGTGAGGGCAGTTTGAGAAAACAGCGCCGGGCCGATAAACGGCAAATCCGACAGGATGGGGATATCAAGTGGCTGGAACGGCACGATTCGCGGCGGGGAAGACACATCAGGCAATGCTGTGCGATAGGTGAAATACGACAGGCTGGTCGCCAGCAACGTCACCCCGATCCCAGACACATGCTGTGACAGGCCAAGCGGCACGGTCAGGATCGCGTGGATCAGACCGAAAAAGCCCCCGGCAAGGGCGGCGACCAGAACGCCACCCCACAATCCGGCACCCAGCCAGACCGCCATCCATCCCGCCATCGCACCGGCGGTAAAAATTCCTTCAATGCCAAGGTTAAGAACCCCGGCACGTTCACAAATCAGCGCACCCAGCACCCCGAAAATCAGCGGGGTGGCTATGCGAAGGGCGGCGGCCCAGAAATTCGCGGTCAAAAGGATGTCGATGATTTCCATGGTCTTTCCCTTTAACCCGCTGATTTCTGGCGTTCGAAATGGACCTTGAATCGGGTCAGAAACCCGCCGATCAAAACGCATAACAGCGACATTGCGACAATCAGATCGGCCAGATAACTTGAAACGCCAATCGCGCGGCTCATGGAATCGGCACCGACAAAAACCGATGCCACAAACAATGCTGATATAATAACACCAACCGGTGAAAGGCGGGCCAGCATGGCAACGACGATCCCGGCATAACCGTAACCCGGTGACAGATCGGTCGCGAGATACCCACGGGTTCCTGCCACTTCCGATACACCGGCAAGTCCAGCAAGCCCTCCCGACAGCATCGCGACCAGAACCATGGTCTTGGTCACCGAAATGCCGGAAAATTTCGCTGCGGCGGCATTTTCACCGACTGCGCGAATTTCAAATCCCCAGACGGTGCGTTTAACGAAAATCGCCAAAGCCACGGCACATATCAGTGCGATCAAAAGCCCCAGATGCACCCGCATCCGTTCGATCAGCGGCGGCAGGACGGCGCTATCAATCACCGGCTCGGACTGTGGCCAGCCCATCGACATCGGGTCTTTCAGCGCACCTTCGAGCATCATCTGCACAAACAGAATGACGATGAAGTTCAAAAGCAGGGTGGTGACAACCTCGTCCACCCCCAACCGCGTTTTCAAAAGTGTCGGCCCGATCAGCATTGCCGCCCCGGCGACCGCCCCGGCAATCAGCACCACCGGGATCATGATATAGCTTGGCCCGTCAATGACGCCTGATCCGATGGCAACGGCGGCCATGGCCCCCATGTAAAGCTGCCCCTCGGCCCCGATATTCCAAAGCTTGGCCCGAAACGCGATGGCAGCCGCCAATCCGGTCAGGATCAGCGGGGTCGCACGTGTCAGCATTTCCGAAATTGCAAACATCGATCCGAACGCGCCGCTAATCATCAGGCCATACGCCTTGATGATTGGTGCCCCAGCCAGCGCAAGGGGGATCGCCGCCAGAAGAATGGCGATAATTGCCGCCATGACGGGGACACCATAAACCATGATTGCGGATGGATTGGTGCGGGGTTCAAACCGGATCACGCCGGGTCTCCTGATCTTGGGGCATTTTCATCGGTTTTTTCGCGGGGCTTTGTGCTGGACTCAAAATTATCGGGCCCGAAATCGGTATCGCCTTTTTTCTGTCCGGCCATCATCAGGCCAAGCTCGGACCGGTCGATATCATGTGCCGCAATTGCTGCCGATACATGACCGGCATGAATCACCGCAATCTGATCGGACAGGGTCAGAAGTTCATCGAGATCCTCGGATATCAGAACCACCGCCGCCCCGCCTTCGCGTGCCTCAAGAAGCCGCCTGTGGACTTCGGATTGCGCACCAACGTCAAGTCCGCGTGATGGCTGGTTGGCGAGGATCAGTTTTGGTGATTTTTCCAGTACGCGAGCAAGGATAAGTTTTTGAATATTCCCGCCAGATAATAGGCGTGCAGGGGCATCCGGGCCCGGGCAGCGCACATCATAATCGGCAATGGCATGCTCGGCCCGTTTGCGGATTGCCTCGAAATCAAGAAAGCCAAATTTCTGGTAATCGCGGGACCGGACATCTTCAATGGTGATGTTTTCCGCCACCGTCATCGACCCGACCATACCGTCATGATGACGGTCTTCGGGGATACGCGCGATGCCGTTCCGGGCGAACTTATGGGCGTCGAATTTCGTGACTTTTTCACCAAAAATCTCGACCGAACCACAATCGGGCCGATCCAGCCCGGCAATCAATTGTGCCAACGCCGCCTGCCCGTTACCCGATACCCCGGCAATGCCAAGAATTTCGCCTTCACGCGCCATAAGGTTCACAGCATGCAGCGAACGCCTGGCATCACCACGATCAATCGTGACATCCCGAAGTGCTATGACCGGCTTGCCCGGTGTGCGTTCGCTTCGTCGGCTGACCGGAACATCACGACCGACCATCAGTTCGGCAATCGAACGGCGGTCGGCCTGATTGGTTGCCATTTCGCCGACTTTTTTGCCGCCGCGCAGAACCGCGATGCGATGCGAAACCGCCAGAACCTCGGCCAGTTTATGGGCAATGATAATGACCGAAAGCCCGGACGTGGCAAGCTGACGAAGGGTGGCGAAAAGGCTGTCTGCCTCCTGCGGGGTTAGAACCGCGGTCGGTTCGTCAAGCACCAGCAAACGGGCATCGCGATAAAGGGCTTTAAGGATTTCAACGCGCTGCTTTTCGCCGACGGTCAGTTTATGAACCGGTTGATCAAGATCGACGTTAAGACCCGACCCCGCCATCAGTTTTGCCAGCTTGGCGCGCGCTCTGGTCCGGTCACGGCGCAGGCGGAAAATCGGTTCCGTACCAAGGACGATGTTATCAAGGCCGCTTAGATTTTCGGCCAGCGTGAAATGCTGATGAACCATGCCGATCCCGGCATCAAGGGCCGCCTGCGGTGCACCGGGTTCAAGCGGGGCAAGGATACCATCCATATCCGCGACCATCACGGTTCCCGTGTCAGCGACATAATGGCCAAACAGGATGTTCATCAGGGTGGTTTTGCCCGCGCCGTTTTCGCCAAGCAGGGCAACGATTTCGCCCTTGTGCACATCAAGGTCGATGGCGTCATTGGCGATCAGAGGGCCGAATTTCTTG
>CAMPHD010000162.1 GCA_946885765.1 uncultured Thalassospira sp. | reverse complement strand
GTGCATGGCGAATTTTCCGAAAAATTCCGCGCCGAAATCCCTGGTGCAGCCGAAAATCCCAACTTCTGGGCCGCAGGCATTTCACTGGTCGCCCATCCCTGTTCGCCGCATGTCCCGGTGGTTCATATGAATACCCGCCATATCGTGACCACCAAGGCATGGTTCGGCGGTGGGGCCGACCTCACCCCGGTTTTCCCCGAGGATGCTGACACGGCCGATTTTCACGGTGCCTTAAAGGCCGCCTGTGATGCGCATGGCGATGATTATTACGACCGCTTCAAAAAATGGTGCGATGAGTATTTCTTCCTGCCGCACCGCAACGAACCGCGCGGGGTTGGCGGGATTTTCTATGATTATCTTGATGCCGACTGGGATGCGGATTTTGCCTTCACGCAGGATGTTGGCCGTGCCTTTCGAGATATCTATCCCGAACTGGTCAAACGCCATTACAACAAGTCATGGACCGACGATGAACGCCGCGCCCAGTTGATCAAACGCGGGCGCTATGTCGAATTTAACCTGCTCCATGATCGCGGCACGCGCTTTGGCCTGATGACCGGTGGCAATACCGAGGCGATCCTGATGTCGCTGCCGCCCGAAGCAAACTGGCCGTAAATAAATTGTATGAGGAATGAGAAGGGCCACCCGACTCTCTGGTGGCCCTTTTGCCTGTGCATTGGATTTCAGATGTCGGACTAGTCGTGAGTCTGGCCGCTGAAGACGGTTTGCACCATCGATGGCCGGGCGCAGAAATCCTCATACCATTGGCTTAGTATCGGGCGGCCGGTTCTGAAATCGGCCAGTTCGCGAAATGCGATCCAGTCAAGCCCGGTCGCCAGCGCGATATGGCCGCCATTGATCGGTGCTTTGGGATCAAGTTCGTTTTCCAGATAATCGAAGGCTTCGATCAGTTTGGTTTTCTGCCCCTCGGCCAGTGGCGGGTAGCGCAGATTTTCCGGGCGACGATTGGTTTCCCAACGATACAGAACCCCGGCATCGCACATACCCTGCGCCAATGCCTGCAACCGCAGGGCTTGCCAGCGTTCCATTCCCCTGGCCGGGATTAGTTTCCGGCCCGCGTGCAGGCTGTCGAGATACTCGCAGATCACATCCGAATCAAACAATGCCATGCCATCAGGCAGGATCAGAACCGGCACCTTGCCAAGTGGATTGGCGCCAAACACCCGGTCATTGCGATTGGTCGGGCTGGTTTCCTGATGGATGACCTCGATCCGGTCGCCCAATCCGCATTCGAGCGCAAAGACCAATGCCTTGCGCGCAAACGGGGAATGGGTTTGATAGAGCAGGGTATGATCGGTGTTTTGTATATCATCAGACTTTTGTGAAAATCGTGCCGTCATGATGCATTTTGTCCTGAAATCAAAAAATAGCCCGGCAAACGGGTGCCGGGCTATTTTTCATTAAAAGTGAATAATCTGGTCGATTATTGAATTTTACTACTCAGCGGCAACCGCGTTTTTCTCACCGCGTACCAGAGCCATATAGTCTTCCATCAGCGTCTTGCAAACATGCGCCGGGGTGAAGGTGTAATCGGCGATGGAGGCCACCGGGGTGACCTCTGCAGCCGTTCCGGTCAGGAAGCACTCCTCGAATTCCGCCATTTCTTCGGGCATGATCGCGCGCTCGATCACTTCGAAACCGCGTGCTTTGGCAAGCCCGATTACGGTGCGGCGCGTGATGCCATCCAGGAAGCAATCCGGGGTCGGTGTATGGATTTTGCCATCCTTGACAAAGAACACGTTCGCCCCGGTGGCTTCGGCGATCTGACCACGGTAATCAAGCATCAGCGCATCAGCAAAACCGTTGCGTTCCGCTTCGTGTTTCGACAGGGTGCAGATCATGTAAAGACCGGCAGCCTTGGCCGAAGTCGGCGCGGTATTCGGGGCCGGACGCGCCCATTTCGACAGCGCCAGACGAATGCCTTTTAGGCGTTCTTCCGGTTTGAAATAGCTTGGCCATTCCCAGGTGGCAATCGCGACATTGATGCGCGTGCTTTGGGCTGAAACGCCCATCATTTCACTGCCGCGCCATGCAATACGACGGATATAGCCATCGGTGATATTGTTGGCGGCAAGCGTTTCAATGACCGCATCATCAAGTTCGGCCGCGCCATAGGGCACTTTCATATCAAGAAGCTCGCCCGATTTGATCAGACGCTGGCCATGTTCGGCAAGTTTGAACACTTTACCGTTATAAGCCCGTTCCCCTTCGAAGACGGCGCTGCCATAATGGACCGCATGGCTCAGCACATGGAGGGTGCTTTCACGCCAGGGTTTAAGTTCGCCATTATACCAGATAAAACCATCACGGTTGTCGAAGGTCGGAGTGATCATTTGCCAGATTCCAATTCAAAAGGGCACTTGGACGTAACTTTATGTCCTTAATTGTCTGGCCGGAGTAACATTCATCGATTAATATGTCAATATAACTGACATAACGGAAAAGCATGGCTGATATCTCAACACGCAAGGTAAACCCGCTTTTTCTGCGGGAAGAAGAGCTTAGGCAAGGTATTGAACTGCTGTTCTATGCCTATCGTGATTTCACGGCAGTGGCAGATCAAATCTTAGAGCAATATAATTTCGGTCGCGCCCATCACCGGGTCATTTATTTCGTAAGCCGCAACCCTGGCATTACGGTAAGCGAGCTTCTGTCGATTCTTAAAATTACCAAGCAATCGTTGTCGCGTGTATTGGGGCAACTGGTGCGTGAAGGCTTCATCGATCAGAAAACCGGCGTACAGGATCGCCGTCAGCGCCTTTTGACACTGACGGAAAAGGGCGAGGCGCTTGAACGTGAACTGACGGAAAATCAGCGCAGCCTGATCGCGGCAGCCTATCGCGAAGCCGGGGCCGAGGCGGTTGAAGGGTTTCGCAAGGTGATGCTGGGCATGCTCGAAGAACCCGACCGGGCCCGTTTTACCGACGACAGCCCACCCGGTATGCGCCGCCGGGCCAGTTAACAGCGTGCTGGTTTCACCGTTCTGTATCAATACTCCAACCGGATCAGGGTGATGGCCTGATCCGTCAGCTTTCTATCGATAGGATTTTGAAACACTTTTTTGCCTAACTCGCATAGGATAAAACGTTTCAAATGTTCGGATTTCAGGAGCAGGGCATATGGCCAGTCAGGATCAGCCGCATATTCTTGTGGTCGACGACGATGATCGTCTGCGCGACTTGCTGACCCGTTATCTTGGCGAGAACGGCTTTGTCGTTTCTGCCGCAAGAAATGCTGCCGAAGCACGATCCAGCCTTGCCGGTTTGCAATTTGATCTTCTGGTGCTTGATGTACTGATGCCCGGAGAAAAGGGTGTCGATCTTGCGCGCAGTTTGCGTGATGAGGGCTCCAAAGTACCAATACTGCTTTTGACGGCCTTGGCGGAAACCGAAGACCGGATAGCCGGGCTTGAGGCAGGAGTGGATGACTACCTTGCCAAGCCGTTCGAGCCGCGCGAGCTGGTTCTTCGGATCGAGGCAATCCTGCGGCGTTATTCAGAGGCACCCGAACCGGATGCGGATGAAACCGGCACATCGGCAACGGTTGCGCAGTTTGGCGATTTTACATTCGACATCGTCAAGATGATCTTGCAGCGTGGTGACGAGCATATCTATCTGACCAGTGCCGAACAGGCGCTTCTGGCGGCCCTTGTGCAACGTCGCGGGCAGGCGGCAACGCGTGAAGAACTTCATCAGATGATGGGCGGGAATGCCGTAGACCCCGGCGCATCGCGCAGTATCGATGTGCAAGTGACCCGGCTGCGCCGCAAGTTCGAGGAAGACCCGAAACAACCAAGATACTTGCAGACAATGCGTGGACGGGGCTATGTCCTGTATGTGGATTGAAAACAGAATGCCGAACTGTCGGCGGGATGAACGCGGATAAGGATAAGGATGTTGGGCAGCGGAAAAACAGGATGGATCAAAATGCTGATGCCGGCTGGCCTTTTGGGGCGGTCGCTCTTGATCCTGATGACGCCGATGCTGCTGTTGCAGATCGTCACGGTGCTGATATTTTTCGAACGCCATTGGGATACGGTTGCGCGTCAGCTTAGCCGGGGACTTGCTGGCGATGTTGTTTTCGTGATCGATTATCTTGGCCAATATCCGGATGCCGAACATATGGAATGGCTTCAACATTCGGCGCGTACCCGCATGCAGCTCGACATCGTGTTTGAGCCCGACGAAATTCTAGAACGGCAGATTACCCAGCCGCCATTCGGGCTTGTCTCGGAAGAATTGTTCAATGCTTTGGATGAACGTCTGGAACGTCCCTTCTTCTTTGACCTTGATGTCGATGACCGCAAGCTGGAAATCCGGGTGCAGTTAAAAGACGGCGTTCTTTCCATCGTCTCGCCGCGCAAACGTCTCTATTCCTCCACCACTTATATCTTCTTTATGTGGATCGCCGGTTCAGCTCTGATCCTGTACGGCGTTGCCGTGATGTTCATGCGCAATCAGGTTCGTCCGATCCGCCGTCTTGCCAAGGCGGCCGACCAGTTCGGTCGCGGGGTCGAAGTCGATACTTTCAAACCCGAAGGGGCGGCCGAGGTAAGGCTGGCCGCGACATCGTTTATTTCGATGCGCGACCGTATCGCGCGCCATTTGTCGCAACGCACCGCATTGCTGGCCGGGGTGTCGCATGATTTGCGGACCCCGCTGACGCGCATGAAGCTTGAACTCGCGATGCAGGGATCCTTGCCAGGTGTTGATGCGCTTAAACAGGACGTTATCGACATGGAACGCATGGTAGATGCCTATCTTGCGTTTGCGCGTGGCGAAGAAGGAGAGAAGGCCGAGCCAACCGACATTGGCAAGCTGATCACCGATCAGGTTGGCGAATCCCTTCGGGATGGGCAGCAGATTGACCTGCATATCGCCGACAGTCTGGAAATGGATCTGCGTCCACAATCCGTGCGGCGCTGCCTTGCCAATATCATGTCGAATGCCGGGCGATACGCCAATAATCTATCGGTCCGTGCCGGACGTCGTGGGCAGGATTATGAAATCGTGTTTGATGATGATGGTCCTGGCATTCCGGCTGATAAACGAGAGGAAGTCTTCAAGCCGTTCTATCGTCTTGAGGAATCCCGTAATCAGGCGACAGGCGGTGTCGGTCTTGGCATGACAATCGCGCGCGATTCAGCCCGCGGTCATGGTGGCGATGTGTTTCTGGAAGATGCCCCGGGGGGCGGGCTTCGGGTCCGTCTGTTATTGCCGATCGGGCATTAGGCTTCCCGGGCTGTTTGATGAAAAATCCCCGCAACACCTGCGGGGATTTTTATTTGGCAGTCGTGAAGCCTCAGAAGAAGGTCGCGGTTTCCGAAAGGTCTTTTTTCTCGGTCGCGTGTTTCGGGATCGTCGCATCCGGTGCCGGATATCCGGTGACCAGCAGGATATAGGGCTTGTTGTGATCCGGGCGTTGGCAAATCTTGGTCAGGAAGCTCATCGGGTTTGGCGTATGGGTCAGTGTTGCAAGCCCTGCACGATGCAGGGCTGCAATCAGAAAGCCGGTGGCGATGGAAACGGATTCCGGGACGTAATAGTTTTTGCGAAGTTTCCCATCGGCCGAGGTGCTTTTGCGTTCGCCAAAAATGCAAATCAGCCATGGTGCGATTTCCAGAAACGGTTTGCTGTCATCCGTCCCCAAGGGGCGCAGGGCTTCGATCCATTCTTCGCCCGCACGACCGGCATAAAAGGCGCGTTCTTCTTCCTCGGCGGCATCACGGATTTTCTTTTTCATCACCGGATCGCCAATCACGGAAAAATGCCATGGCTGATGATTGGCCCCATTGGGCGCTGTGCCCGCCGCACGAATGCAGGTTTCGATGATGTCACGCGGTACCGGTCGATCCGAAAATTCGCGCACTGTGTGGCGCGTGCGGATTTCATCATAAAAAGTCTGAGCCCCGCGGCGCATCTCGTCAATCGGGCGTTCCTGATAATCGGGCAACGGGATCGGCACAAATTCGGCGGTCGGTGCGGGGCGGGTTGTCATGGCGCTCTCTGATATTTGTTTGTTTAAATTGTCAGACAATAATAATTGATCAAAATCACGGATGCAAGTTCTGTCATCCCCGGATGGCTGAGAGACTGCTCTTCGGTTCAGGTTCCGCATTGCTGCCCCGCGCGCGCTTCTGGTTTTGGCCGAGTGACGGTCACGGGATAGGACAAGCCGGTAAGCAGAGCTGTTAGCTTAGTCTGTGATGCCGTCGGCAAAATGATTATCGGGCAGTGACTGCACCAGTTGGCGTGAATGATCGACATGATCAATCATGATCGCTTCGGCCTTGGCCGCATCTCCGACAAGGATGGCATCAACGATATCGCGATGTTGTCTGTTGGTTTGAAGCACCTTGTCGTCCGCGACCAGAACGCGGAATTGCATCCAGTATACGCTGTTGGCAATACGCCGCAGTTGTTCGCATAAAGGTGCGTTGCCGGTGACATCGGCAAACAGCATGTGGAAGGCAAGGTTGTAGCGCGACATGGCAGCGAGGTCATTGCGGGCTTCGGCAGTGTCGAGTTCGGCCTGAATGGCAAGTAGCTGCGCGGCATCGCCTTGCAGGATCGGGGTGGCAAGCCGGACAGCAAGACCTTCAAGTGCAGCCCGCACGACAAACAGATCGTCAACTTCGCGCCGTGTCATGTGCCGAACACTGACTCCGCGATAGGGCTGGCTATGTAAAAGCCCGTCTGCAGTCAGTTGTCGAAACGCTTCGCGAACGGATGGCCGGCTGACACCAAGGCGTTTGGCGAAGTCGACTTCGGTCAGGCGTTGACCGGGTACGAGGCGACCGTCACGAATTGCATTGGTGATGGCATCGGAAACGTGTTGAACGGTCAGTGCCTCGGTTGTGGAAGCGTCGGTTTTTGTCATTTATCACCGGATTGCGATGGATCATTGCTGTAGGGCACATCCTGTCCTATCTAAGAAGGACTTCGCGGTTGCGATATATGCCTGATGCGATTATCTTGCTATATTGTCAGACAATATTCTACACTTAATTTATATGTTTATTTGTATTTTCACGTAAAACACACAACGAGTGAATGTTTTCTTGCGATATACGTTTGTTTGATGTTAAATCGTATTAACTTGGCATGGATACAGTGTCGGGAAAGTGTGTCCGTCGTTCCCGCCACGGTCCAGTAGAAAGCTTTAGACGAAACGGATTGATGCAGCGTTATGGCCAGCAATTTAAACGAAGAAACAGTCACTTACGTCCATCACTGGACCGACACCCTCTTCACCTTCAAAACCACCCGGGATCCGGGTTTCCGGTTCATCAATGGTCAGTTTGCCATGATCGGACTCGAAGTCGAAGGCAAGCCGCTTTTGCGCGCCTATTCGATGGTGAGCGCTAATTACGACGAAGAACTTGAATTCTTCTCG
>CAMPHD010000161.1 GCA_946885765.1 uncultured Thalassospira sp. | reverse complement strand
GAGGGACCAGCCGCACGTTCGGTTCGGATTGATCTGCCGCCCTTTACCCTTGTCGGGGCGACGACACGTTCGGGGCTTTTGACGACACCGCTTCGTGATCGTTTTGGCATTCCGTTGCGGTTGCGATTCTATGAACCCGAAGAACTGGTCGAGATCGTTGCACGCGGTGCGCGGCTGCTGAATTTCGATATGACCCGCGAAGGGGCGATGGAAATTGCCCACCGGTCACGGGGAACACCGCGTATCGCCGGGCGTTTGTTGCGGCGGGTGCGTGATTTTGCCGTGGTTGCCGGGAAATCGCCGGTTGATAAATTTATCGCCGATGCGGCGCTGACACGGCTTGAGGTCGATAACCTTGGTCTTGATAGTCAGGATCGGCGTTATCTGAACTGTATCGCCGGGAATTACGGTGGCGGTCCGGTTGGTGTCGATACGCTGGCGGCTGCCCTGTCGGAAGAACGCGACACGATTGAAGACGTGATCGAACCCTATCTGTTGCAACAGGGGCTGATACAGCGCACCCCGCGTGGCCGTATGCTGGGCATAAAGGGATACAAGCATCTGGGTCTGGTGCCGCCGCGTGAAGGTAATGGTGTTCCGCTGGCGGACCTGTTTGATCAGCGTGCGGCCAACGCCGCAGACGGGACAGAGGAATGACGGATACGCGCGATACCAGCCTGCTTGGTTATATCGAAGGCAAGCGGCATATTTTCCCGTTAATGGTGTTTTACGAGGATACCGATGCAGGTGGAATTGTATATCACGCCAACTATCTCGCCTTTGCCGAGCGGGCACGTTCAGCGATGCTTAACCTGTTGGGCTTTACCAATAGTCTTGTTGCAGAGCGCCACAAAGTTGCCATAGCCGTTCGACACTGTACGCTCGATTTTCGCCGGGCGGCCCGGTTGGAAGACAGGCTGATTGTGGAAAGTCGCCTGATCAAACTGGGGGGCGCGTCGCTGGGATTCGAGCAAAAGATCATGCGGGATGATGAGGTACTCGTGGTTATCGAGATATATCTCGCCTGCATGTCGTTGCAAGAGTTACGGGCGCAAAGGCTACCCGAAGAATTGAGAATGGCTTACGCAACCTATCTGGATGTGAACGAGGACTGAAGAGAATATGGAAAATCAGGTGGTCGACGCGGTAACGCTGGGGCAGTCGGTCATGGCCCATGACATGTCTATGTGGGGCCTGTTCATGCAGGCCGGGATTGTCGTCAAAACGGTGATGATCGGACTTATGCTGGCATCCGTCTGGGTATGGGCAATTGTTATTGAAAAGCTGATGCGGTTGCGCAAATTGCGCGCCCAGGCAAACACGTTTGAAGAAGCATTCTGGTCGGGTGGGTCGCTTGAAGACCTGTATGACCGAATTGCTGATCAGCCGCGCGATCCGATGTCGGCGATCTTTGTGTCGGCGATGCGCGAATGGCGTCGTTCCAACGCACGCGGGGTCAAGGGCGAAACAATGCGCGCGCGCCTGCAGCAGCGTCTGGAACGGTCGATGGAAATCACGCTGGGCCGTGAAATGGACCGGGTCGAGCGTTACATGACCTTCCTGGCATCTGTTGGCTCGACCGCACCGTTTGTCGGCCTGTTCGGAACTGTCTGGGGGATCATGGTGTCGTTCCAGGCGATTGCGGCGTCTAAAAACACATCGCTTGCGGTTGTGGCGCCAGGTATTGCCGAGGCACTGCTTGCAACGGCGATGGGCCTTGTCGCGGCTATTCCGGCGGTGGTTGCGTACAACAAGATTTCCAGTGACTTGAACCGTTATGGCAACCGCCTTGAAGCGTTTGTCGACGAGTTCACGTCGATCCTGTCACGCCAGCTTGACGACGCGAGAGACTGATATGGGCGCACAACTCGCATCCGGATCGGGCGGAGGACGCCGCCGCGGTCGTCGCAGCAACCGTCGCCGCGCCATGAGCGACATCAACGTCACCCCGATGGTCGACGTGATGCTTGTTCTGCTGGTGATCTTTATGGTTGCCGCACCGTTGATGACGGTTGGTGTGGAAGTTGACCTGCCTGAAACATCGGCAGCGCCAATGACAGGCCAGGACGAACCGCTTGTCGTGTCGGTCACCGGTGATGGCACCCTTTATATTATGGATAGTGAAGTCCCGCAGGACACGCTGGCCGAGAAGCTTTCGGCCATTACCGAGAACAAACGCGATACCCGCATTTTCGTGCGCGGTGACCGGGCAATCGATTATGGCCGTGTGATGGAAGTCATGGGCCTGATCAGTGAAGCCGGGTTTAGCAAAGTTGCGCTGATCGCGGAGCTGCCCGAAAAGGGCAAGTAAACCGACATGTTACGCAGTGTTCTGATTTCCCTGGCAGCCCATCTGGCGATCTTTTTGATTGCCTGGTTAGGCTTGCCGGAACTGTTCGAGGAAACGCCGCTGGAACTGCAGTCGATTTCGGTCGAGGTGGTCACGGTCGATGAATTCTCGGCGGCTCCGACCAAGGCGCTGCCAAAGCCGAAAGCCGAAGAAAAGCCGAAACCGAAACCGGCCCCGAAGCCAGAGCCAAAGCCCGTTCCGAAGCCGGAGCCAAAACCGGAACCCAAGCCGGAACCAAAGCCCGCGCCGAAACCGGAACCAAAACCGGAGCCGAAGCCAGAGCCAAAACCGGAACCGAAGGTCGAACCGAAACCACAGCCCAAGCCGGAACCAAAACCCGTTCCGAAGCCTGAAGTGAAGAAGGAACCGACCCCGACCCCGGAAAAGCCGAAACCGAAGCCGGTTGAAGCCAAAAAGCCGGAGCCAAAACCGGAACCGAAGCCCGAGCCGAAGAAGCAACCCGATCCGGAACCGAAGCGGACGCTTGCCGATATTCTGAAGGATGTGCGTAAAACCGAACCGAGCGCACAACCAACACCACAGGATACACCGGAAGATACGCCCGAGGACAATGCCAGCGAGGTTGTCGCGACGCGTCTGGACGCACGTTTGACTATGAGTGAGCTTGACGCCGTCAAAAGACAGATCGAACGCTGCTGGAGCCCACCGGCCGGAGCCAAGGAAGCCGGGAACTTCGCGGTTGAAATTCATGTCAGCGCGAACCCGGACGGTACCGTCCGACAGGCACGAATTAGCAACTCTGGCGAGATTGGCGGCGATCCATCACGCCGTACGATTGCAGAAAGTGCCCTTCGAGCTGTGCTAAATCCGCAATGCAGTCCTCTAAAACTGCCGCTGGATAAATACGAAATGTGGCGCACATTCACGTTCAATTTTGACATGCGTGAAATGCTGGGCCTGTAATGAATAAAATCATAAGTCCCTCAAAACGCGTGGAAAATAGCGAGGCAGGATGACCATCAAGACCAACGCATTCAAACGATATTGGGTTACACGCAGTCTGGCCGGACTGTGTGCCCTTGCCGTTGTCGCTGGCCTGGCCGTTGTACCCTCGGCACCGGCGCATGCCGAACTCCGTATCGACATCACCCGCGGTGAAGTCAAGCCGATGCCGATCGCCATTACCCGTTTCCCGGGTGAAGGTGTTTCGGAAACCGAAGTCGGCCAGAACATCACATCGGTGATCAGCAATGATCTGGCGCGATCGGGTCTGTTTGCGCCGATTGACGAAAAAGCCTTTATCCAGAGTGCCAGTTCGCTGGCGGTTAACCCGAACTTTGCCGAGTGGCGCGCAATCAATGCACAGGCACTCGTCAATGGCCGGGTCGTAACCGAACCGAACGGGCTTCTGCGTGTCGAATTCCGCCTTTGGGATGTTCTGGCTGAAAACCAGATGGCAGGGGTGGCCTATCGCACCCAGCCGAACAACTGGCGGCGCATCGCACACAAGATTGCCGACGAGATTTATAAACGCATTACCGGGGAATCGGGCTATTTCGATACCCGTATCGTTTATGTCTCCGAATCGGGCCCGGGCGATAAACGCGTCAAGCGGCTTGCCATCATGGATCAGGACGGTGCGAACCATCGTTTCCTGTCAGACGGCAAGTTTCTTGTCCTGAACCCGCGTTTCTCTCCGACGGCCCAGGAAGTGGTTTATATGTCGTACTTCAACGACAAACCACGTGTCTATGTTCTGGATATCGATACCGGCGAGCTTGAATTGCTTGGCGATTTCCCGGGCATGACCTTTGCCCCGCGCTTTGCCCCAGATGGCAATTCCGTGGTGATGTCCCAGGCTTTGGACGGCAATAGTGAAGTCTACGAGCTGGATCTGCGTACGCGTGAAAAACGCCAGTTGACGCGGCATCCTGCAGTTGATACATCGCCGTCATATTCTCCTGATGGTTCGCGAATCACGTTCAACTCTGACCGTAGCGGATCACAGCAACTTTACGTGATGAATGCGGATGGTAGCGGCGTCCAGCGCATCAGTTTCGGTGGTGGTCTTTATGCCACACCGGTCTGGTCGCCACGCGGAGACCTGATCGCCTTCACCAAATCACAAGGAGGTCGGTTCTATATCGGTGTCATGCGTCCGGATGGCAGTGGAGAGCGGCTTTTGGCCGAGGGCTTCCTTGTCGAAGGCCCGACATGGGCACCGAACGGAAGAGTGTTGATGTATCACCGCCAGCACCCGTCCAGGGACGGGACCAAGGATCGATACCGTCTGTATTCGATCGATTTGACCGGTTATAACGAACGAGAGATCGTTACACCGGCGGATGGATCAGATCCAGCATGGTCGCCCTTGATTCCCTGATATCTCAAGAGTATAGTCATCGCGAAGCACTGAATGCGATTCGCATTAATCGCGGGCATTTTCGGTGTCGCGAGACATGGAAAACACCACAATCGGGCGAATGTGTCCGGTGTTAAGGGGAAAACTTAAATGAAACTTCGGATTCTGAGTGTTTTTGCTGCTGCCGCACTTCTGGCTGCCTGTGAAACCGCACCTGACAGCTCGGCAACCTCTGCTGGCGAAGGTGTCTCGACCACCAATCAGCCGTCTTCCACTTCGAGCGCGCTTTCGGAAAGCAGCCCGGAATGGTTCGCGGTTAATGTTGGTGATCGCGTATTCTTTGGCTTCGACAAATATGACCTGTCGGGCGAAGCACGCCGTACGCTGGAACTTCAGTCTGCTTGGCTGAAAAAATACCCGCAGTACAAAGTCGTTGTCGAAGGCCATGCCGACGAACGCGGCACGCGTGAATACAACCTTGCACTGGGTGAGCGTCGCGCGAACTCCGTGAAAGATTACCTCGTTGCTCTGGGCATCGATCCGTCGCGTGTCGAAACCATTTCCTATGGTAAAGAACGTCCGGTCGCTCTGGGCCACGACGAAGAAAGCTGGGCGAAAAACCGCCGCTCTGTTTCGGTTATCCGTTAAGAGCGTGCAGGTGAAAGCCTGAATTTCAAGGCGCCTGTTCCGTAAGGAACAGGCGCCTTATTTTTGCCGCCTGAAAATGTTGCAACATTAGATATTCCTTGATGACACGGGGAATATGATGTTCGAAATTACGACGAAGGACCCGAAAATGATCCGAGTTGGCCCGAAAACCGGTTATCGAAATAACGCCCTGCCGTCCCGCATGTCGGCCGTTGCGATTTCACCAACCGTTGGGGGGGGACAGGGGGCGTTGCGACGCAGCCCGATCGGCTATCTGTCGGTGTTTGCCGTCACGGCCCTGATGGGAATGACTGTTCTTGGCAGCCCATCTGCGTTTGCCCAGGATTCAAATATGACCCGGCAGGTCGAACAGCTGCGCAACGATCTTGATCTGTTGCAGCGCTATGTCTACCGCGAGGGTGTTCCTTCCGGTGGGGTGCCTGATAGCGGTGGCAGTGGCGGAAGCCCGGCAGCCGCACGCCAGCAGGTCCAGATCAACGAAATCGAGCGATCTGTGACCCAGCTTACAGGCCAGATCGAAGAATTTGATTTCCGTATCCGCAAGATTGAAGACCGTCTTGAACGGCTGGTGTCTGATATCGATTATCGCCTTGGTCAGCTTGAAGGTGGTGCATCGTCGGCCAGTGGCCAGACGGGGGCTGCACCGGCTGCTGCGAGGACAGGAGCTGCTGCAGGTGCAACCGGCGCTTCGTCCGGTGCGCAGCCAAATACCGCAGGCACAGGGCAACGGGTTGATGATCGCGGCACCCAACTGTTTGGCGTTATCGAGAACGAAGGATCACCGCCTGCCGTTCCATCGGGTCCGGCAAATACATCCTCTGCGGCACCAGCCCGGACGGCAAGTGCGCCAGCCGGGGGCGGGGTTCTTCCTGACGGGACGCCCGAGGAACAGTATCGTTATGCCTTTGATCTTTTGCGCCGACAGGATTTCGCCGCGGCTGAGAGCTCCCTTGCCGCGTTTGTTAAAAATAACCCGGACAATGCCTTGGCCGGGAATGCGCAATACTGGCTTGGTGAAACATTTTATGTGCGCGAGCAGTATGATCAGGCTGCGGTTGCCTTTACCGAAGGTTTCCAGACGTACCCGGACAGCAGCAAGGCAGCAGATAACCTGCTTAAACTTGGCATGTCGCTGGGCAATCTCGGTAAAAACGAAGATGCCTGCACGACCTTTGGCCATCTGATTTCAAACTTCCCGAATGCGTCGGCGGTTGTTCTGGATCGTGCGCGTCAGGAACGCAAAAATCGCGGTTGTTCCTGATCGGGTGTCCGATGACAGACCAACCTGAAAATATGATCAATCCTGATCCGGCGTCCGATGGAACCCCATTGGACGCCGTTGTCTTTTCGCGCCTTATGAATGCTTTTGCGCCGTTCGAAGACAAACCGAAAATTGCTGTTGCCGTTTCCGGCGGTGCCGACAGTTTGGCACTGGCATTGCTGGCAGATGAATGGTGCCGATCCAATGGCGGGGAACTGATAGCGATCACTGTCGATCACGATTTGCGGCCTGACGCTGCGGACGAGGCCAACTGGGTCGGACGGCAGCTTCAAAATCACGGGATTGCCCATCGTGTCGTGCGCTGGGATGGGGCAAAGCCGCAAAGCGGAGTTCAGGATGCCGCGCGCAAGGCGCGATATGACCTGCTTGATCGCGAACTTGAGGCAACGGGCGCCTTGCACCTTCTGGTCGCCCATCACCGCGACGATCAGGCGGAAACCCGTATCATGCGCCAGAACCGCGATAGTGGCGTGATCGGACGGGCAGGGATGTCTGCGCGCCGTTACCTTCGCAACGGGCGTTTGTTGCGGCCGTTACTGCCGGTATCGAAGGCCGATCTGGTTGCAACGGTTCGGGCGTATCAGCAGGACTGGATTGAAGACCCGTCGAACCGTAATGCCCGTTTTGAAAGAGTCCGCATCAGGCAGGCATCAGGCATTCGGGAGGACAAATCCGCGCCGTCGTTATCGGAAATCGCCGAACGGCAGGCCGCCGAATACGCGATTTCCGAACTTCTGGCATCGACGGTTCAGATTGCCGATTGCGGCATTGCGCGGATTGCATATCCGCGAT
>CAMPHD010000160.1 GCA_946885765.1 uncultured Thalassospira sp. | reverse complement strand
AGCAGGATCGGTGCAAGTGTTGCAAACATGATTAAGCCTCCTGCCCGGTGGTAGAATTTACGGTCGTATTTGGCCGCGCCGGATAATCCAGAAATTCATCAGCCAGAAGCGATTGGGTCGTGGCGTGGGCCGGATTGGCGAAAATCGCGTCAACCTTGCCTTCCTCGACAATCACGCCGCCATCCATCACCGCCACCCGGTCACACAACTGTTTGACCACCGCCATTTCATGGGTGATCACCACCATGGTCAGGCCAAGGCGTTTATTGATGTCACGCAGCAGGCTGAGGATCTGGCGGGTGGTTTCCGGGTCAAGGGCGGATGTGACCTCGTCACACAGAACGACCTTGGGATTGCTTGAAAGGGCGCGTGCAATACCAACGCGCTGTTTCTGGCCACCGGAAAGTTCGGCGGGATAGCGGTCACGTTTGTCTTCAAGCCCGACCAGCGGCAGCAACGGATCAACCGCGGCGGCAATTTCCGCCTTGCTGGCCCCGGCCAGTTCAAGCGGCAGGGCGATATTGTCGTAAACCGTTCGCGATGACAGCAGATTGAAATGCTGGAACACCATGCCAAGCTGACGGCGAAACAGTGGAAGATCGCGTTTTGCCAGTTGCGTGACATCGGTGCCATCAACGATGACACTGCCCGCTGTCGGGACTTCAAGCAGATTGATGCAGCGAATAAGCGTGGACTTGCCCGCGCCAGACCTGCCAATAACCCCAACAATTTCACCGGCTGCGATATCAAGATCGATGCCGTGCAGCGCCTTGTGCGCCGGGCTTCCGCGCCGTGCGGGGTAAGTCTTCTGGACGTTCGAGAGCCTGATCATGGATCCCAACCTTTTCCGAACATAAAAAAACCGCCGCGGCGAAACCGAGGCGGTCGTACATGTCGGAGCGTGCACGCCCTCTCGCTTTAGCCGCATTTTTATCGCGCCCGCAAGCTGAGGAGCAAATCGGCGCGTTCGATAGGAACCTGTATACCCAACCCTGCCCCATTCATCAATCCCCATCAACATGCAATTTACGCATGGCTTGCATGAGATCGAAATGATCAACAAAGAATATATGTATTAATCCCGCCCGTCACAAACCCCGCCTGCGCGCGTCATAGGACGTCTTCACCAAAGCGGGACCGGACAAATGGCCTATGCCGACAGGATCAGCGACCTTGCCCGAACGCTGGCGCAATACCCGACCAGTGTGACCATCACCGGCAGCAAGATCGACATTCGCACCGCAAAGCAGCTTGAAAGCCTGAATGCGCAGATCAGCAACGATCAGAACCTTGCGCGTGATGGCGATGCCCTGATTGCGGCGGGCAGCGGCAAGGACGCCAAGGCATTGTCGCAACGCATTGCCGATGCCGCCCCGCAGGTCGGTAATCTTCTGGCGGCTTTTGGTGCGCAGGATACCGAACGCCTCAAGACGCTGAGCATCATGAGCAAACAGAAATTCGATGCGAGTGCCGCCAGCCGCCTGCAGGCAGAGAAACGCTTTGCCGACGAGGTTGCGAAACTGATGGCACAGGAAGCACAGACGGTTTCTGTCCTACCGACATCGCCCTGTGGCCCGAAACCGCAGCCCACACCGACGCCGACACCATCCCCCGGCCCCAACCCGTCACCGGTGCCGTCACTTGACGATGTGATCGCGTCCCTTCCCGGTTATTTGCAGATCACCATCCCCGATGCGGTTAGCGGATATGACGCCGACAGTCTGGCGGTCGCCAGCAAGGCCGCCGGGGATGCGGCGATCAAACTTGGCGTAAAGACGCCGGACGGGATTACCGATTACGCCACCGTGCAGTTCGCAGGTGGCCCGGACGTTACCAGCCAGCCGTGGGCAAGTGCGATCCTGAAAGATACCGGACTTGGCACCATCGATGACCGGATTGCCATTCTGAACAATGCGCTTCAGGCACGGTTGATGATTGCCGCAGCGATGAATGACACCCCATCCCCTGCCCCCACCAGCCGCTGAGGACGCCATGGCAAATTACACCGTCCAGCTTACTGCCCCTGCCGGACCTTATCCGTTTGATCGGGTGCGCGTTTCGCTAACCTGCGATACCCAGCCGCAACAGACACAGGATTTGACACTGACGCCGAATATGGCGGTTTCGCATGTCTTTGATATTGCAAATGGTACGTGGCGGCTGAAGGTTAGTGGTGCCGGGTTCGTCCCGGTAGACGAGCCGGGTATTGTCGTGAATGGCGATGCCACCAATGCCAAGAATCTCGATGTTATCTGGTACACGCTTCATACTGATCGCAATCGTGACGGTAATCTGGATGATGCCGGCATCCTTAATCAGGTGACACCACCGGCAATCACGTATGGCGTGGCGGGTGTTGGTGCGATCATTCCGGTTAATTGCAATCGTGATGGTAACAATACCGCAGTCGGTTATGCAGACAATCAGGACCGACAGGTAAATGGCAACAATGACCTTGCCAGCGGCACGGCACGACTTGAAATCCGGCGACATGCACTTGGCCCGAATGCGGGGGCACCGGTTATACCGGACACATGGGCGCTGGAGCTGCAGCTGTTCCGATCTGTTGGCGATGAACCAGTACGACAGCATTTCCGCATTTTTAATGGCGTTCTGAACAATAGTGCTGAAATCATCGGCCCGGAAACCGGTGACAGTGCGGCGATCACCACAGGAAGGGTCGGTGCTTCAAAGCTGTTCGCAATTGAGGCCGTCCGCTTTGCGGGCATAAATTTCACCAACGGTGATGCTCGCGTTGCTTTAAACGTCATCCAGCCGGAAGTTTCGGGCGCTGGTACACCAAGTTACTGGCTCAGTGACCGTATTGTTGCCGCGCGCTGGGTCGGCAATCATCACTTGCAAGATGCCACCGACATGTTTGTAGCACAAACCGCCGGGAATCTGGCCTTTCGCACAGCTTTAAACACTGCGGCAGGACTTAATAATCCAGCAGTCGCCACGAACACAGGCAACCCGGCAACAGCCAATCAGGTCAATATTCGTTATTTGCATAACAATGCATGGGCAAACGACGGAACAGTAGCCGCAGGCGATGATCGCTGGATGCGGGATACTGTCGTATCAGGTTACAGCTCGTGGCCAGGTAATGGCGCCGGTGTCCAGATCCAAAATGTATTTGTTAAAACCCACCGCTGGCGCCCTCTGCAAAACTGGGTTTTCGAGACATTGCACAGTGCAGCAAGCGGCATTGTCTATCCGGCAGCAGGCAGCCTTGATGCTGTCGCATCTGCCAATTCGGGAGGCAATATCTCTCTTACCCCGCCGGTCAAGGCACCGGCGACAGCAGTTGCACGCAACTACCCTTTGGGCCGTGTGTATTATGGTCACAATTTCTATCACCAAGTAGACCTTAGTACCCGCGCATTCCTGGAACGGCAGGTTCTGCAACGTCCAATCATTCTTGATACCGACTGGCTCGAAGTTGGTCATGTCGATGAAATGATGACATTTGTCCCGGATGAAAACCCGGGAAATCCATACAAAAAGTGGAAGCTTGTGGTTGCCAGTCCGGCCGGAGCATATCAGGTGATGACGGCCAATCAGGGAGCGCATGGTGCAGCAAGGGTTTTAAATCGCGCTGTATGGAACGGTGGTACTGCCAGCTTTGTTTATACAAGCCTCCAGATCGACGCCACTAATGTCGGTGCGACCATTAATGACTTCCTTGGCAATGCGCAGGCACCGCTCGCCAATCCCAAAGGCGGCACATACACCTATCAACAATTACGCAACTGGAACATCAACGGTGTAGAGGCCGTCATCACACGCAATGTGGATAGGATGAAACTGGCATTTGACCTTGATGATACGGATATCATCAAGGCACCTGTCATATTCATTCCCGGTGGAAGCTTAAATGGATTCACCGCATTCAACTCAAAGATTAACATCGGAGCAAGCCCGGATAACGGCTTTAACGTCTATCCGGGCAAACGGGGTGGATTCCAGTGCGGAGCCCTGACCGGTGACATGCCCAATATGTTTGTCGGCAATGACCGGTTGATGATCCCCAAACCATTCGGACCGTGGATTGAGGATAATACAGATCCCGTAAATCACGGTTATGATCTTTTTGAACGTGATTTGAGCCAGAAAATCGCTGCCATCGCCAATGGCCCCACCTGCGACTTCATTGATGACTGGGATGACTATCACGTTGCACTTGGCGAAATTCACTGTGGCACCAACGAACTGCGCGCGCCCTATAACGGCCAGGCGGCCTTTGGCAATGCGCGCTATGCCAACTGGTGGACAGCGGTTGATGCGTGATATCGTGACATATGAAACGGGAGCTTTCCGATGACTGCACAAAGCGACTATCAACAGGCCCTGAAAGATATCGCGAACCTTGCAATACAGGAAGCAACACGCGTGACCGGCCGCCCGGCCCCACAGGCGGTTGACCAGATTTTCCGCCAATATAACGGCACCATTGCCGCCCCGATGATCGATGACCTGAAAGCCGGTTCATGGAAAAAATGGGAAAGCTGGCAGTTGGGCGGGATGATTGCCTATCTGTCAAGTTATGGCACATCGACCGCGGTTACGCCGTTACGCGACATCGAGCAAAACTATCCGGTTACCGATATTCAGATTCAGGCAAAGGCACTGGCCGACCTTCTGGCGACACTTGACGTTGCCGTGTCCGAGGCCAAGAAAATCCCACAGGTTCAGGACGCGATCAAAAGCGGCAATGCCGATCAGATGGCGCGTGCTATGTTGCTGGGGCTGGCGCAAATTGATCCGGACTGGCCGGTTCGCGCATCGGAAATCCAGACAAAGCTGTTTGACCTGTCGGCGGACAGTTTCCCGGCGATCAATGAAATGGCAGACGGGAAATTAAGCCAGAATGACGTGACAAAGGCGCTGGTTGAAATCCTGTTTGAGGATGTGACATCGGGGGCGGGCACACCGTAAGTACAGCGAAAGCCGATCAGCTTTCGGCCTTCTTTTCCCATGACCCTTGCGGGGTTTGCTGCCAGTAAGACAGCTTGTGCCCGGCGTCTTTCCAGTCTTTCCAGCGTGTGCGGGCATCAGTCACCGCTTCATGATCGCGGTCGTCAAACAGCATGATGACACGTTCATAATCGGCGATTTTTTCGCTTATCGCGCGGTCGGTCAGGAACAGGAATTGCGCCCCGTTGGGATTTTCATCATCAGATGTCAGCCACACCGGCTGCATTTGAGGATCACCATCGGATTTCGATCCATGGGGCATCCAGCTTGCGGCGTCATAGGTCCAAAGCAGGGTATTGAGCGCCTCGATCCTTTCCTCGGTCCCGGTCATGACGACAGCACGTTTTTCCCGCTCCAATGTCTTGGACAGCAGGGTCGGCAATGCACGTTCCAGCGGGGACGCGGTCAGATGATAGAACCAGATGTCAGCCATGGTCGATTTCTATCGCGAACATGAAAACGGGGCAAGGTGATCGTCACCCTGCCCCGCAAATTTGTCGTCAAACCGCCGTGAAATCAGGACTCATAGTTATCAGCAACAAAGCGATCAAGCAGGCGCACGCCATAACCGGTGCCACCTTTTGGCGTGACTTCGCTATCCTTCGTCGCCCAGGCCATGGCGGCGATATCAAGATGCGCCCACGGGCGATCCTTGGTGATGAAGCGTTGCAGGAACTGGGCGGCGGTGATGGAACCGGCCGGACGACCACCAACGTTTTTCATATCCGCAATGTCGGATTTAATCTGGCTGTCATAGGCCTTGGACAGCGGCAGACGCCAGACGGTTTCATTGACCGCAAGACCGGCATTGGTGATCTGGGTGGACAATTCATCATTGTTGGAAAACAACCCGGCATTTTCATGACCAAGGGCGATGATGATCGCGCCGGTAAGCGTCGCCAGATCAACGATCAGTTTCGGATCGTATTTTTCCTGCACATAGGTCAGGGCATCACACAGAACAAGGCGGCCTTCGGCGTCGGTATTGATGACTTCGATGGTCTGACCCGACATGGAGGTCACAACATCGCCCGGACGCTGTGCCGTGCTGGATGGCATGTTTTCAACAAGGCCGATGATCCCGACCACATTGGCCTTGGCCTTGCGCCCGGCCAGTGCCTTCATCAGGCCGGAAACCACACCGGCCCCGCCCATATCGAATTTCATGTCTTCCATGCCAGCAGCCGGTTTGATCGAAATGCCGCCGGTATCAAACGTCACACCCTTGCCAACAAACGCGACCGGTGCGTCCTTTTTCTTGCCACCGTTCCAGCGCATGACAACCATGTAAGGCTTGTGCGCCGAACCCTGTGCCACGCCCAGAAGCGCGCCCATGCCAAGCTTTTTCATTTCCTTTTCGTCAAGCACGTCAATCTCGATACCGAGCTTTTCAAGCGCGCTGACTTCTTTCATGAAGCTTTCGGGATACAGCACATTGGCCGGCTCAGACACCAGATCGCGGGTGAAGAACACGCCTTCGACGACCTTTTTGGCACTGTCGAACTCTTTTTTCGCCTCCTTGTGATCACGCGCGGCAATCGCGATGGATTTCAGGACCGGTTTGTCTTCCTTGGTTTCGGTGGTGCGGTATTTATCGAAACGATAATCGCGCAGCATCGCACCGGTGGCGAAATCACAGGCCATGCCTTCCATGTCAAACAGGACGGTGACGTCTTTTTCGCCGGTCGAAAGCGCGCGCACGGTGACATTACCACCAAGCTTCTGGGCGGCGATCACGTCAAATTCGGCTTCCTTGCCAATCCCGAACACGATGATGCGCGAAAGATCGGTATTGGCCGGTGCCAGAAGCTGCAGGCTTTGCCCTGCCTTCCCCTTGAAGGTCGATCCCTTGATCGCCTTGGCAAGTGCGCCGCCGGTTGCCTCGTCAAGTGCCACGGCACTTGGCATCAGATCGCCGCCATCGGTGGCAAAGGCGATCACAGCGCCCGAGGTCGGGATGGCGAGATCAGAAAACGTGATCTTCATGAAAAAAGGCTCCTGTCATGTTTCGGGCATGTGTGGGGTCTGCACCGGCAAGCCCGCCCGTGCTTGAATGCTTTCCCTAATCTAGCGCGTTAAATGGCGAAGAAAAGGCTTATTGCTCAAAAACCTGCGGGATTTTGCCGATATGACAGGTGCATGACGGCCAACCGGATATTTTCACCGATTGCGCAATATCAAAGCATGCAGACAACAACGGCCTATGATGGAACTATTCCAGCTTAGTTTGACGGTGCCATCATGAATGCCAGAACCACGCCGATCTCGATATCAGAACCCGCATCTGCGCCGCATCCGTTCTGGAGCGGGGCATTTCGCCCGATGTTTCTGTTTGCCGGACTGATTGCGGTTGTGGCCGTGGTCTGGTGGGTGGCGGGCATGGCGCATGGGGTGCCAACACCATCGCTTGGCACGCCGTCTCTTTGGCACGGGCATGAAATGATTTTCGGCTTTGGCGG
>CAMPHD010000159.1 GCA_946885765.1 uncultured Thalassospira sp. | reverse complement strand
TTTTCGTCAGATGGTTATCGTTAGCCGAGCCAAAGGACGTCAGAAAGATCGGATTATGGGTTGTTGTCCTGTCGCTGGGCGTGCTCGCTGCCTGGTTGCTTCTGACCGGAAAGCTCGCCGCCATGGTTGCCGCCCTTGTTGCTGCCATACCCTTCCTCGTTAGAATCCTCAAAATCGGCTTAATGTGGCCATTATTGCGCAGGATGTTCGGTTCTGCCCGGTCATGGGGCGGCAGCGGAGGTCGATCAGGACACTCGTCTGCCGGTTCGGGGCGGGTGTCTGAAATAAAAACGGATTATCTGCATATGTATCTTGATCATGATAGCGGCCAGTTGGGCGGCACGGTGGTGCAGGGCACAATGGCCGGACGTGATCTCGATACACTCGGGCTTGACGAACTGCAGGCACTTTATGGTGACTGTTGCGGTGCACAAGATCAAAGCCAGACAGTTCTGGAAACCTATCTGGAACGTCGTCCTGATTGTTCGGGATGGCAGAACTGGCAGGCATCCCGGGATGCTAACGATAATGGAAACGGCAGGGCCGGAAACGATAGCGAGCAAGCTGGCAGCGGATTTCGCAGCGGAGAAATGAATGCAGGCGAGGCCCGAAAAATCCTGGGTGTTTCAGAAGAAGCAACCCGCGAGGATATCAATCGGGCTTATCAGGTCTTGATCAAGGCGGTCCACCCGGATCATGGCGGATCAGATTATCTTGCATCCAAAATCAATGCAGCCCGAAGCCTCCTGTTACAGCTTTGTAAAGATTGAACTGAACAAACAGCGCGTTCGCTTGATCCGCGTTCTTGAAATGTGGCAGAAGCATAAGATTGGCCGAATGCGGATGAGGCGGATATGACGCGGTCAAAACAGAGGAAAAAAGGCATGTCGAAGCGAATCAAGAAGGCTGTATTCCCCGTGGCGGGTATGGGGACCCGTTTTTTGCCAGCAACCAAGGCAATGCCGAAGGAAATGTTGCCGGTGGTAGACAAGCCGCTGATTCAGTATGCCGTTGAAGAGGCGATCGCGGCAGGCATCGAAGAATTCATTTTCGTGACCGGTCGCGGCAAAACCGCAATCGAAGACCATTTTGATCGTTCCGCCGAACTCGAAGCAATCCTGATGGAGCGCGGCAAGCATGATGCGCTGGAAACCTCGCTTGCGATGATCCCGGAAAACGGTCGTGTGACCTATACCCGTCAGGGCAATCCGCTGGGGCTTGGTCACGCCGTTCTGTGTGCCAAATCTCTTGTCGGTGACGAACCTTTCGTCGTTTTGCTGGCAGATGACCTGATCCAGTCAAAAGTCCCGTGCATGAAGCAGATGGTCGAAAGCTATGGCCGCACCGGCGGCAACATGGTTGCCGTCATGGACGTCCCGCGCGAGGAAACCCAGCGTTATGGTGTGCTTGAAGTCGAAGGCACTAACGGTCGTCTGGTCAGCGCATGTGGCATGGTCGAAAAACCAAAGCCTGAAGACGCACCGTCAACCCTGTCGGCCATTGGCCGCTATATCCTTGATCCGGGCATCTTTGACACCCTTGAAAATATTCCCCGCGGGGCTGGTAACGAAATCCAGTTGACCGACGCACTGGCCGCCATGATCGGAAAAGTACCGTTCTATGGCTATCGCTTCGAAGGTCGTCGTTTCGATTGCGGCAACAAGATCGGCTTCCTCAAGGCAACCATGTCCTTTGCGCTCGCACGCGAAGACATGCGCGATGACGTTCGCAATCTCATTCACGAGTTCGCCGAAGGCGAAGCCGCAGAATAACAGATATCAATTTCAAATATGCAGGCAGGAGCCGGGACAGAATCCTGCCTGCTATTATCACTACCAGGGTAAAAATTCATGCGCGTAGCAATGATCGGTACCGGATATGTGGGGCTCGTTTCCGGTGCCTGTTTCTCGGAGTTCGGCACAGAAGTCATCTGTGTGGATAAGGACGAAAACAAGATAGCCCGTCTCGAAGACGGCATCATGCCGATCTACGAACCGGGGCTGGATGTTCTTGTCGAAAACAACGTGAAAGCCGGGCGCCTGAAATTCACTACCGACCTTAAGGAAGGGGTAAAAGGTGCCGAGGCAATCTTCATTGCAGTGGGAACACCGACCCGCCGCGGTGATGGTCATGCCGATCTCAGCTACGTTTATGCTGCCGCCGAGGAAATTGCCGACGCCATCGAAGGCTTCACCGTCATCGTGACGAAATCGACAGTACCTGTCGGGACGGGCCGCGAAGTCGAACGCATTATTCGTGAACGCCGTCCGGATGCGGAATTTGCCGTGGTCTCGAACCCTGAATTCCTGCGCGAAGGTTCGGCAATCGGTGATTTCATGCGCCCGGATCGTGTGGTCATCGGGACAAGTAATGAACGCGCACGCGACGTCATGCGTGACTTGTACCGTCCGCTTTATCTGATCGAAACGCCGATTGTGTTCACCACGCGTGAAACGTCGGAAATGATCAAATACGCAGCCAATACCTTCCTGGCCGCCAAAATCACGTTCATCAATGAAATTGCCGACCTTTGCGAGAAAGTTGGCGCCGATGTCCATGATGTGGCGCGCGGGATTGGCCTTGATGGCCGCATCGGAAAGAAATTCCTGCATCCGGGGCCGGGTTACGGCGGGTCATGCTTCCCGAAAGATACTCTGGCATTGGTTCGCACCGCGCAGGAACATAATAGCCCGCTACGCATTATTGAAACTGTGGTCGATGTGAATGCCCGGCGTAAAAAGGCCATGGCTGACCGCATCATTTCGGCATGCGGTGGTTCGGTTTCGGGTAAAACCATCGGCATCCTTGGTCTGGCATTCAAGCCAAACACCGACGATATGCGTGATGCACCCAGCCTTGATATCGTTCCTGCCCTGATTGCGGCCGGTGCAACGGTTCGGGCATTCGACCCGGAAGCCATGGAGGAATCCAGAAAGCTTCTTGAGGACATCGTTTACTGTGAAGGCGCCTATGAAGCACTTCAAGGTGCCGACGCGATGGTGGTCCTGACCGAGTGGAACGAGTTCCGCGGCATGGATCTGGATCGCATCAAATCTACGCTTAAACACCCTATCGTGGTGGATTTGCGAAATGTATATGACCCCGCTGAAATGGCGGAACAGGGTTTCAGCTATTCCTGCATCGGGCGAGCATCAATCGGAGGCTAAGTTAAAATATGACCATCTCTGCCGGACACAAATTTGATCCTTCCGTATTGCGCGAATATGATGTGCGCGGTGTCGTGGGCGAAACCCTGCATGTGGCCGATGCGCTTGCTCTTGGCAAGGCATTTGGTACCAAGGTGCGCCAGTCTGGCGGAAAAAGGGTTGCCGTTGGCCGGGACGGACGTCTGAGTTCGCCCGAACTGGCAAGCGCCCTTGTCGAGGGGATTGCGTCGACGGGCTGTGATGTGGTCCGGATCGGGCGCGGACCAACACCGATGCTTTATTTTACGGTTTACGATCAGAAAACCGACGCCGGCATCATGGTTACCGGTTCGCATAACCCGTCAAATTACAATGGCTTCAAGATGCTCAATGCTGGAAAGTCGGTGTTTGGCGAAGCCATTCAGGAACTGGGCAAGATTGCCGCATCGGGCGATTTTGAAACCGGAAACGGCGCAGTCAGTGACATCGATATCGAAGACCATTATGTCGAACGGTTGCTGGCCGAACTTGATTGTGATGTCGTCAAGCCGATGACGATTGTCTGGGACTGTGGCAATGGTGCTGCGGGCGATGTGGTTCGCAAACTGACCGCAAAGCTTCCGGGCAACCACCATCTGCTGTTTGACGAGATCGATGGCACTTTCCCCAATCATCATCCGGACCCGACGGTCGAAGCCAATTTGGTCGATCTGAAGGCCAAGGTGGCATCGCTGAATGCGGACTGGGGTGTTGCCTTTGATGGCGACGGTGACCGTATCGGTGTTGTTGACGGGCAGGGGCGTGTCTTATGGGGCGATCAGCTGCTGCAGATTTATGCCGCCGACGTTCTCGGTCGTCTGCCGGGCGCATCGATCATTGCCGATGTCAAAGCCAGCCAGACGCTGTTTGACGAGGTCACCCGTCTTGGCGGCAATGCCATCATGTGGAAGACCGGCCATTCGCTGATCAAAACCAAAATGGTTGAATCAAAGGCCCCCATCGCCGGTGAGATGAGCGGCCATATCTTCTTTGCAGAGCGTTACTATGGCTATGATGATGCGATGTATGCCGCTGTGCGGCTGTATCGTATTCTGGTCCAGAGCGGCAAAAGCCTTGATGATTGGCGCGATGCCATGCCCGTGGCAGTCAATACCCCGGAAACCCGTATCGACTGCCCGGATGATCGCAAGTTTGCCCTGATCGAGGAAGTGCGTGGTCGCTTGTCCGAAGCCGGTGCCGAAGTCAGCGGTATTGACGGTGTTCGTGTCAGTACGGATGACGGCTGGTGGTTGCTGCGTGCATCCAACACCCAGCCTGCAATCGTTGCCCGTTGTGAGGCTGCTGATGAAGACGGTCTGGGGCGTTTGAAAACGCAGGTGACCGCACAGTTGCAAAAAAGCGGCCTGACCTCGGATGATTTCTTTGCGCCGGGTGGTGGTCACTAGGGCATCAGGAACAAACCAACAAAAAAGCCCGCTGAAGCAATTCAGCGGGCTTTTTTGATTTATACGTGGGAATGCTAGCCAGCGTCACCGGCATTGACCGGGATGCAGGCGACCTTTTCCTTGCGAAGGGCTGCGCAGGCACTGCGTGCTTCCTGCTCTCCTCCAAATCCAAGCAAACGAGCCCGATAAACAATACCCGATCCGTTGCTTTGCTGTTCGACCGCTGCACGGGTCAGGCGAAGAACGTCCGGTGCGGTGCGTGCCGCTGCAAGGACGGCTTCCTGTGCGCGTCGCTGATCGCTGAACGCACCAACCTGAATGCCCCAGCCACCGGCTTCCGGTGTCAGGCGTGCAACAACGGTTTCGGTGTCAATGCGACCGGGTTGCTCTGCCTCGTTCGCATTGTTTTGCTTGGCCATCAGCAACTGGGTATCGGCCGGAAGAATTTTACCATCCGGGCTGATGCGCGGACGCGGTGCAATGATTTCACCGTCTTTCTTAAGGTCGACATAGGCCTGATCAAGAAGCTTCTTCATCTGGTCATCGCGTGATCGTGCCGTTCGGCCACCAAACACAACGCCAATCAGACGGCGTCCATTCCGGTTGACCGAGGCCACCAGGTTAAAGCCCGACGCATTGATGTAGCCGGTTTTGATACCATCGGTACCATAATAGGAGGCCAAAAGATTGTTATGGTTGCCATAGGTGCGCTTGCCATAACTGAATTTCTGGACGCTGAAATAGTGATAGTAAGTGCCGTAATCCTTGCGAAGCGATACGGCGAGGCGAATCATATCACGCGCAGTGGTCAACTGGCCGCGGTTCGGAAGACCGGACGCATTGCGGAACGTGGTGTTTTTCATGCCGATCTGACGCGCTTTGGCGGTCATCATCTGCGCAAATTTTATTTCGGTTCCACCAATATGTTCGGCGACCACGACCGCAATATCATTCGCCGATTTGGTGACGAGCGCAAGAATGGCATCTTTTACCGAAATTGTTTCACCAGGTTGAACGCCAAGCTTCGATGGGGCTTGCCCCCAAGCGCGTTTGGAAACTTCCATGCGGGTTGAAAGCGATACCTTGCCGGTATCAAGAGCATCAAACAGCATGTAAAGCGTCATGATCTTGGTCAACGAGGCCGGGTATACCTTGTGATCGGGGCGATATTCATGCAGCACGTCGCCGGTTTCGGCGTCGATCACCATCGCGGTATAGGTGCGCGCCATCGCCTCCGGCGTTGTTAACACAACGGCAGAGATGATCAGCATCAGAACAGACAGGGCATGGCAAATCCTGAGACCTTGCGATTGCCACATCGGTCGACTTTGATCGCTAACGGTGGCCATCGCTTTTGGCCCAGGACGGGTCTTAAAACGCATTTTACGGGCTCGGCTTTTGGTGATCCCCAAGACGAAATATGGTCAGTATCTCATCGCGGCATTAAAAAAATGCTTAACGCGTGTCCGGATAAACTGATTTGCCGCCTTGCTGCGGTCTCATTTTTTCGTCAGACTCAATTTATATCCGGCAAAAGGTTAAAAATCGAGGATCGAATGCGAAAAAAAATACTGTCTGCTGTCAGTAAGATAGGAAGAAAATCACCAATTTTAAGAACAGGCGCCTTTTCTGTTGCTGGTCTGATTGCCCTTTCGGCATGCAGTTTCACCGGCACAAGCGATATCGAAAATCCGCTGGTGCGCAAAGGAAGCTGGTTCTCGTTTATCAATGCGGATGACATCCGGACGGCATGTTCTGCTGGCGATGCAGAGGGCCGGATTCGCATTGTCTATAATGCTGATTATTATAAAGAAACACGAAGTTTCGATCTGATCCCGCAAACCGGAAGCGAGCAGTTTGAAATGGTGTCGCGAATCTTCGGTCCGCTTGATGTCAGTCAGGTTAATGTCGAGGTGACAGCACCGCTTGGTGCCTTCGGTGGCACAGAATCGCGGGAAACTCTCTCGCGCGGGCAATATCTTGCGCTGACCGATGCACTTCAGGCTGACGGTTTCGGGTATCAAAGCCGTGATGGTCTGCGATTGCATTCCGACGATTATTATTGGGTGGCGATTGGATGTTCATCGCAAAACATCACGCTTGCAGCCTGGACATCTGCCAAGGATGACCTGCGCGCTTTGACATTCCCGAATGTGATTGAAAATCTTTCCGGTCTGGAAAAGCCGCTGCCACAGCCGCCTGCTTTTGGAACGCCAAAGCAACCTGACCCGTTTTTCAGCAAGAATGATAAACAGGCCGAGTCCCGCTATTTCTATCGCACGGTTCGCGGAAATCAGCTGCGATAAGAATTTTCAGGGTCGAGCGCACAAATAAAAATGGCACGCAATGTTGTGTGCCATTTTTTGTTTTTCTGCCTGCTGAATGTCAGGATTAGCGTAACTTGTCGCCTAAGCAATTGAACGAAATCCGGTTTTTGAATATCGATTTCGGCGATTGCAACGGGACAGTTTTATCGATTCTGATTGCCATGATCTTCCATACAAAAATGTCACCAAAGCTATCTTGACGCGACATGGTTGTTCCATCTAGGGTTATGTTGCGACGCAGCATTATCTTGAATGCAAGCCCAGTCCCAGGAGGTCGACACATGGTGACTCCTCGCAAAAAAACTGCACCCGGTTCAGCTAAAACAACCCGACCCAAAGCCTCTTCTCGTGCAAAGACAGCGCAGAAAAGGCCTTCCGGCGGCAGTGAAAAGTCGGCTGCGGTCCCGGCAAAGGCCGCGACAGTTGAAATTACCCAAAGACCGACGGCCCGGCCAAAACGTATGGTCACAACCGCAAGTGCGCTGGAGGCCGAGGCGTTGCGTAAGCCCCCTGTTGATGAAC
>CAMPHD010000158.1 GCA_946885765.1 uncultured Thalassospira sp. | reverse complement strand
CATAAACACCGCGACCGATCATGGTGTAACGCAGGACAAAATGAAGGGCGATGGCCAGCACGACATAGACAGCCACCATCGCGGTAAGGCCATAGGTTGTACCATCGGCTTTGACCATGCTGATGATTTCGGATTTGCCGAAATCAATCAGGGCATCGGGCATTTTGTTGATATTGATCATGCTGGTGCCGACAACACCCAGCAGGAAACCACGCACCATGCTGCCCGTGCCCAAAGTCACGATCAGGGGGATCATGCGGAATTTATAGACAAAAAACGCATTCAGGCAGCCAAACAGCGCGCCCATCGTTGCCGCGGCAACGAATGGCAGGACGACACCATCATAGTCGAAATACAGCATGCCCTTGATGGTCAGATACATTGCGGCAACAGCAAAGGCCGGGAAAGAAACATCAATCCCGCCGGAAATCATTACCAGCAAAACCCCAAGCGCCATGATGCCGATGATCACGTTGCTGCGCAGGAGGCTGAACATATTGTCCAGACTCCAGAAGGCGGGGTTGACCAGCCCGATCAGGATCATGGCAAGCACAAGAATGCCCGCGATGACCACCTCTGATTTATGAAACCAGGCCATCGAGTTTTTCCTTACGTTAAATTCTTGAGCTTGTCGCTGATCTGGTCTTCGGAGGTATCGACAGATGCCATTTCCTCGACAAAGGCCCCGCGATGCATCAGGACAATACGGTTACAGTTATGGACCAGTTCCGGCACGTCATCGGAAATCATCAACACGGCCAGCCCTTCTTTTTGGGCCAGTTCGCGAATGATCCGGTGAATTTCCGCCTTTGACCCCACGTCCACACCAACGGTCGGGCCGTTCAGGATCAGGAATTTGGCGTTGGTCAGAAGCCAGCGGGCAATCACCACACGTTGCTGGTTACCACCCGAAAGTTCCTTGACCAGTTTTTTGCCGGTGGGAGTTGCGATCTGCATGTCGCGGATCATCGCTTGAACCCACTCTTCGGCTTTTTTCTGATCAATCAGAAGACCCGGTGCCAGTTTTTCATAACTGGTTGCCAGCATGTTGCGATCAATGCCTTGGGTAAGGAACAGACCTTCGCTGAGGCGGTCCTCCGGGACATAAGCGACACCTGCCTTGATTGCCTTTTGCGGCGTTTCAAGAACGGTTTTCTTGCCATTGATCGAGATGGTGCCGCTATAACCGGGCATCATGCCAAACAGCGACAGGGCCAGTTCGGTACGCCCCGAACCAAGCAGGCCGGAAAGACCGACAATCTCGCCCGGTTTGATGGCGAGGTTGATATTGTCCAGATCGTTTCCGTGGGTCAGATTTGCGGTTTCGATGCGTGGTGGCATCGAACCATATTTCTGCTGGTCCCAGATATAGGGTTCGGAAATGATGTCGGAGCCGGTCATATGGCGGGTGATCAAGGCTTCGTCAAAATCACCGGTCGGGCCGTCGGCCACTTTCTGGCCGTTGCGGATGACGGTGATATGTTCGCTGATTTCCAGCATTTCGCGCATTTTGTGACTGACAAACAAAATGGCAATCCCGCGCGACTGGATATCTTTGACGATGCGAAAAAGCGTTTCGATTTCCTTGCCGGTCAGGGCGGTTGTCGGTTCGTCCATGATGATCAGACGGGCGTCAGACATCAGCGCACGGGCAATCGCGACAAGCTGTTTGCCCGCCGTGGACAGTTTTTCGACATCTGTATCAAGGTCAAGATCGACCCCGAGACGTTTGACCGCTTCTTTGGCAATTTCGCGGACCTTGCGCCAGTTGAGCACATGGCGCTGTTCGCGAAGCTGCACATTCATGGCAAGGTTTTCGGCCACTGTCAGGTTCCCGAACAGGGAGAAGTCCTGATAAATCACCTGCACCCCATGTTCGATTGACGCCATGGGAGAGAGGTTTTCAACCTTGTTGCCATCAATGTAAATCTCGCCGGCATTTGGCTGATATACACCGGACATGATTTTGATCAGGGTTGATTTACCTGAACCGTTTTCACCGGCAAGACAGTGGATCTCGCCTTTTCGGATCGTCAGCGAAAGGTCTTTAAGCGCAACAACGCCGGCAAATTCTTTCCGGACGTTCCGCAATTCAATAAAATTCTCAGACATGACAAGCCCGTTAATGTGAAGCAAAGGGCCCGATTCCTCAATAAAACGAAGGCGCCCACACCGGGCGCCTTCGTCAACTGATGAAATCAGAAGTTATACTTGTCCATGTTTTCCTTGGTCACACCGACCCAGCCCTGGCCATAAACCAGATTGGCATTACTGCCTTCCGGGGTGCTGAGATCGGTATAGCCCGGAAGGCCAAGATCCAGACCAGCCTTGATCTGGTCGGCTTTGCCATCGAGCGCCATAATGGCCAGCATGTTCATGGCGTAACCAGCAACGGCCGGATCCCAGAACTGGATATATTCGATGTCGCCATTTTCAAGATATTCACCGGCAACCGACACCAGACCGGTGCCTGCGAAATGGAGTTTACCCTGAAGACCGCGTTCGGCGATCAGACGACCGGCACCAGCCGAAGTCGGCATTGGACCGCCAACGATACCCTGAAGGTCGGGGTAGGTGGTCAGGGTTTCTTTGAGTTTGGTGTAGTCGGTGTTGGCGTCGTCATAGGTTTCCAGACGTTCGGTCACCAGCTCCATATCCGGGAAATGTTCTTTCTGGTATTCGACGGCACCGTCGATCCATTCATTCTGGGATTTGGAAGTCAGGCTGCCGACGGTGGCAGCATATTTGCCTTTGCCACCCATGGATTTGCCGAGGACTTCCATCAGGTTTGCGCCGTAAGCCTTGTTATCAAAGGCTTCGAGGATGTAGTCGGCGTTTTTCAGGTTCGATGCTTCGTGAGCAATCACGACGATACCGCGATCACGGGCCTTTTTCAGGACCGGTTCAACGGCTTCGACGGAAAACGGCACGATATTGATCGCGTCAACTCCCTGCGCGATCAGGTTTTCAACCAGTTGCACCTGTGCGGCGGCGTCAGCAGCACTTGGGCCGACCATCCAGGTGTCATGACCGGTATCTTCCCCGAACTGTTCAACGCCTTCACGCATACGGTCGAACCACGCAATGCCGTCAACCTTAACCACGGTGGCAATGGAATATTCCTTGCCGGTGGTTTCGGATGTGAATTTCGAAATGGTGTCCGGCGTTTTGACCGCTTCGTCAGCATGGGCAGCACCTGCAAACAGGGAACCGGCGACGACAAGCGATGAAAGAAGCTTGTTCATTGTTACCTCCAATTTGTACTCATTTTATGATTGGCAGTTTTCTGCGTCTTATTGGCATGAAAGCCAAGGCTTTTCACGCGATACGTTCCGAAAACGGCAATTTGCCGGCGGCCGGGATGCGACCACTGGCACCGTTTACTGACCGATAATACGAATGCTGGCACTGGCACCGATGCGCGATGCCCCGGCTGTAATCATCTTGAAAGCGTCTTCGGTGGTACGAACACCGCCTGATGCCTTGACCCCGATATCCGGGCCAACGGTTTTGCGCATCAGGGCGATATCCTCGGTCGTGGCGCCACCCCCGGCAAAACCGGTCGAGGTTTTGACGAAATCGGCACCAGCCTGTTTGGACAGTTCGCAAGCAAGGATTTTCTGTTCGTCTGTCAGCAATGCTGTTTCGATAATCACCTTGAGCACTGCATCGCCACAGGCTTCCTTGACAGCGGCAATATCGGCGCGCACCGCATCGGTATCGCCAGCTTTGAGCAGGCCAAGGGCGATCACCATATCGACTTCGCGCGCACCCTGTTCAACGACCCAGCGGGTTTCAGATACCTTGGCCGAAACCGGATCTGCCCCAAACGGGAAACAAACGACCGAGCAGGCCAGAACATTCGTATCGGCCAGTTCACGTACCACAAGTGGAATAAAGATCGGATTGACGCAGACAGCCTTGAAGGCGTGTTTTCGCGCATCAGCACACAGGGAGACAATCTGATCAGGGGTGGCATCGGCAGCCAGAAGGGTGTGATCAATATAGGCGGCAAGGTCGGCAGCCGCGACCGGATTTTGACCATTCGACATTTAACGTTTCCCTAGACGACGATTCAAAGTCGTCTTTTTGTTAAATTTGTAACATTTATTGAAATGATCCTGTCACCCAGCTAACATCCGGTCAAGGCAAAATCATGTTTTGCCGGAGCCTGATTAAATTATTCTCTGTCCGGCCGGGCTATCATCCGGCGGCCCTTGGTAAACCTTTGGTTGGATTGTTTTTCCGAGAATATCGCTTTAAATGTGGCGGCATCGTGCCAGTCAGAGCATAACTGACGACAGTCAGCTTTTCGACCGTTAATGGAGTCTGAATGTCGACCAAATCGCTGGACCGTATAGAGATACTGACCCGCAATCTGGAGGTCAGCAATGTGATCCGCCTGAAGGATGCCGCCGACCTTCTTGGCGTTTCGGAAATGACGGTCCGCCGTGATGTTGCCAATTGTGATAACATTTTCACATATATGGGGGGATATATCACACTGAAGTCGCCAGCGGCCGGTGGACTTGGATATATCATGGACCGCGAACGCGGTTCCCATACCGATCTTAAGCGGACGGCCTGCCAGATTGCCGCCCGTTATGTAAAGTCGGGCGACACTATTTTTCTTGATTGCGGCACGACCATTCCCTATCTGGCAAATGCGTTGCCCGAAAACCGGGATATCACAGCGATCTGCTATTCGATCAATGTGGCCGAAATACTGTGCAAAAAGCCGGGCTTGCGGGTCATCATGCTAGGCGGGATGTATCACGCGTCGTCGGCATCCTTTGCCGATAGCAACAGCGTGAATGCCATTTTGAACCTGAACATCAATACTGCTTTCATGTCCGCGGGCGGAGTCAATATCAGCCGTGGGGTGAGTTGTTCCAACCCGCATGAAGTTGACATCAAACAGGCGGTCCTTAAAACGGCCGTCAATAAAATCCTTGTTGTTGATTCAACAAAGTTCAATGTCATCAAGCCCATGCTGTTTGCCAAGCTGGAGCAATTCGACATGATTTGTACCGACCCGCAGTGCGACCCGGAATTGGCAGCGAAAACCGGTTGTACCCTGATCATGCAATAGCGGATGGTTTGGGGTTGGACCCTAGTTCGGTTCGACTTCGGTGGCGTCGGCGATTTCCGCGTTCAGCAACTGGATTTCCGCCTCGGCGGCACCACTGAGCGGGTCGTCCTTTGGAATGTCGCGATACAGATCGGTGAAGACATTCAGGGCCTGCTGATACTTGTTCTGCTGTTTTAACATCATGCCATAGTAATAGCGGCTGAGCTGATGGTTTGGCATCTGGCCAAGGGCATGCAGGATCAGATCGCGGGAAACCTTGTCAATCTGGCCTTGCTGGGCGGTGATGCGCGTGTCGGCATATTCGATGGCAAGCAGCGGATTGTGCCCCGACAGGGCATAGGCACGGGCAAAGGCCGCGACCGCACGTTCCACATCACCCAGACGCAATGATCCGCGTGCCAGAACAACCCAGCCCTGCAGGTTGCGGGGATTGGCTTCGAGCGACAGGACAATCTGGCTGAGGAGACGGCGGATCTGCTGATCGGTCTGGAAATCGGGATCGGTCACATCGGTTGCGGCGGCGGCCGCCGCGGCAAGGTTACGTTCGCCTGCGCGTTCGGAATAGGGCCGTGACGGAATTTCCGGCGTGCCAATCGCGGAATAAAGAATGACGGCGGCAACAACCGGTAGGGTGGAAAAGCCGATACGGGCCGCGGGGCCAAAGGCACGTTTGGTATCGGGGCTAGTATCGGGGGGGGCCGCATCACCCGATTTGCCATGACGGCGCGGCAGGCTGGCATAAATCGCAAGCCCGCAAAAAGCGGCAAGTATGACAAGGCCAAGCCAGATCACAGGGAACCTCGCAGGGTGGCAATGCTATATGCAGGGCAACCGGTCTGCATCGTTACGAGCGATCCTGTGACGTACCAAGGATTTCATCAAGCCGTTTCTGTTCCTGATCGGAAAGTGATTTCGGGCCTGCGCCGTCTTCGCGCTGTTTGCGGCGGTAAAAGGCAATAACGGCAATCAGGGCAAGGAACGCAAGAACCGCCGGGCTGATCCACAGGATATAGGTTTCGGGTTTCAGCGGCGGGTTCAGCAGAACGTAATCACCATAGCGTTCGACAATGTAATCGATGACTTCTTCGTCGGTGTCACCGGCAACAAGCCGTTCGCGGACAAGAATGCGCAGATCACGCGCCAGATCGGCATCGGAATCATCAATCGACTGGTTCTGACAGACCAGACAGCGCAGTTCCTGGCTGATATCGCGTGCGCGATTTTCAAGCTTGGGATTGGCCAGCATTTCATCGGGGTTGACCGCAAGGGCGGGGGCAGTATGCAGACCCAGCAGGATCACGAAGGCCACAAACAGTGAAGAATTTCGACGGATCATCCCTTTAACTCCGCAATCTTCGGCAGCAGGACTTCTTCAAGCACTTCATTGGTGACCGGACCGACATGCTTGTAGCGAATTTGCCCGCTGCCATCGATGATAAAGGTTTCCGGCACGCCATAGACACCAAAATCAATGCCGGTCCGCCCGGACAGATCCATGCCAACGGCGGTATAGGGATCACCAAGTTCCGCAAGCCAGTTCACACCGTCCTGCGGGTCCTTTTCCTTGTAATTCAGACCGTAAACCGGAACGTCGGCCTCGCGCGCAAGGCGCTTGATCAGCGGATGTTCGGCGCGGCACGGAATGCACCAACTGGCAAAGACGTTCAGCACGGAAACTTCGCCCTTTGAAATATCGGCCCGTGACAATCCCTGGTCGCGACCGGGCAGTGGAGGCAGTTGGAAATCCGGTGCCGGTTTGTCGAGCAGGGCGGATGGCACCACCGATGAATCCTTACCGATATTCATCAGAAAGACACCGGCAAGGGCTGCAAAGAGCACCAGCGGGATGACTGCGATCCAGAATCTCATGAAGCGGGAACTCCGTTCTTCTTATAGCGCAGGAAAATGCGCGTACAGAGGCTGATGGCACCACCAATCAGCATCAGTAACATTCCACCCCAAACCCAGGGCATCATCGGCAGGAACCGGACGGTAACTACGCGTCCGCCGTCTTCGGCCCGTTCACCAACGGAAACATGCAAATCCCCGTCGCGCCCGTGCCAGATGTCGGCTTCCTTGGTTTCAATGCCGCGGATCGGATAATAGCGAACTTCGGGAAACAGTTCGGCGATCGGCTGGGCGTTGCGATAGATGATAAAAGTCGCCTTGCGTGTGGCGAAGTTTTCGCCGGGCAACAGTGCAACACCTTCGTATTGCAGGTTATAGGGACCGATCTGGATGCTTTGCCCGGTGCGGGCTGATAGGGATATCTGCTGTTCCCAGATGGCGCTGGCCGATCCCCCGGCGATCAGGATGGCGATCCCAAATATGAGGGCGGCGGGAATAAAGGGGGACAG
>CAMPHD010000157.1 GCA_946885765.1 uncultured Thalassospira sp. | reverse complement strand
AAATTTGTAAAGTGCGGCGTGAATGCCAGACAACATCGAAAGCGCGATGCTTTCAGGCAGTTGTCCGCCGATATCAATCCCGGCCGGGCTTGCGACCGCGAAGGGAAGGGCGGGTTCGGCAAGTTCTGCACGTTCAAGAACATCTGCGTAACGATGGCGCGGACCCAGCATGGAAACATGACGCAGTTGGCTGGATTTCAGAATTTGAAGGGTCTTGGCATCGATATCAATGCTGTGCGACATCAGGATTGCGGCATCGACACGATGTTGCGCGACATAGTCAACCATTGTTACATCAATCTGCCGCAGGATAGTGTCTGCCTTGGGGAAATGTTCGGGGCGGGCATTCGCGGGGCGCGGGTCAACCAATGTGGTTTTCCAGCCCATTTCATGTGCGATGGAAACCACAGGCCGCGCATCCAATCCACCCCCGACGATCAGGATGTGGGGTTCGGGCACAATCGGGGTTACAAGCCAGTCACCATCAGACCGGTTTTCGATATAGCCGGTGCGCTGGCCGGTGTGGTTCGCGCGTTTGAAATATCCGCGAGTATCGCCGACTTTTTGGAAGTACAAACCGCTTTGGCGCACTGCCAAAGCATCGCACAGGTCGGAAAGCCCAAGATCGTTTGAGTGGTCAAGGGGTTGCAGCATGATAAACACCTTGCCGCCGCAACCAACACCCAGCCGAAATGACAGGTCGTCTTCGTCATTGCCGTCATAGACAAGCATGACCGTTTTGTTGGTTACCATGGCGCGCCGGGCGTTGCGGATAATATCGGCTTCAAGGCAGCCGCCGCTCAGCAGGCCAAACTGCTGGCCATGTCCGTTAATCAGCATCATGGCCCCGGCTTTGCGATAGGCCGAACCCTCGGTGCGATAAACCGTACCCAAAACCCATTCAGTATCTGTCTTGTTTTCCTGCCAGACGCGTAGCATGGCCGATAACTGGTTACTCATGATCTGCTCCCGCAAAAGGGGCTGCCCGGGGGACGGGTGGGGACCCGAAAATGCCCCCCGGGCAACATGCCTTACACGAAGTCGAAACCGGCTTTGGTCATCGGAAGATCCGTGATCCGTTTTCCGGTTTTGGCAAAAATGGCGTTGGCAACAGCCGGAGCGGTCGGGGGGACGCCCGGTTCGCCAACGCCCGTAGGGGCATTGTTCGATTGAACAATTGCCACTTCGATGGCAGGCATCTCGGCATTTCGAAGCAGTTCGTAATCCGGGAAGTTGAACTGGTCGACTTCACCATCCGTCAGGGTGATTTCGTTGCGGAAGGCGGCACATAATGCATAACCAGCACCGCCTTCCATCTGTGCGCGGATGACATCGGGGTTAACGGCAACCCCGCATTCAACCGCCATGAACAGTTTGTTCACATGCACACTGGTGTCTTCGACCGTGACGTCGGCAACAACCGCAACGCAGGTATTGAACGAAAGGTGCGCGGCAAAACCACGTTTGTCGCCTTTCTCCCATCCGGATATTTCGCGGACCAACTTGATGGCTTCGATCATGCGGGCCTGATTGGTGCCTGCCGGATCAAGCATCGCAAGGCGCATTTCGATCGGGTCCTGCCCCGTTTCGGTTGCGAGCATGTCCATCAGTGTTTCCATGACATATCCGGTGTGGGTATGTCCCACCGAACGCCACCACAATATGGGGGTCGGGGTTTGGAAATCGCTTAAACCGATGCCATGGTTGGGGATGGTATAAAGGCTCTCGGTGACACCTTCGACCGATGTCGGGTCGATGCCATCCTGTACCATGCCTTCCATCGGACCACCCTTCATGATGGATTTGACGGCCATTCGGTGATCCCAGCCAATAATCTTGCTGTCGCCATCCAGACCGATTTTTGCCCGGTGTGCTGCCATTGGCCGGTAATAGCCACCGCGAATATCGTCCTCGCGGCTCCAGACCAGTTTGACCGGAACCTTGCGGCCCGAAACGGCAAAGGCCATGGCTGCTTCGACATTATAGTCGGAGGCGCCGTTGGCACGACGACCGAACGAACCGCCGGCATAAAGCGTTCTGATCTCGACCTGTGATGGTTCCAGTCCAAGTGCTGCTGCGACCATAGGCCGGGTCAGTGTCGGGAACTGGCAGCCATCATGGACGCGAACGCCATTTTCGGTTGGCTCGATGATGCAGTTCTCCGGCTCCAGCGGTGCATGAGCCAGAAACGGGAAGGTGAATTCTGCATCAATGGTTTTGGCAGCATTGGCCAGAAGCGGTTTAACGGATGCCAGCGGCACTTCGTGATTGGCGTCAAACTGCGGTGCATCAAGCAGTGCCTTGTGATCGGCAATCATGGCATCCGTGCTGCGTGTTTCGGCCTGACTGAAATCCCATTCAACCGACAGGGCATCACGTGCCTGAAACGCAGCCCAGGTGTTTTTCCCAAACGCCACAACCCCTGCCTTGTTTGGCAGAACCTGTGCGGCAATGAAACCTGCAACATCTTTGGACGCAGTGTCGTCAAAGGAGGTGACGATGCCACCGAATTTCGGGCTGCGCATGATTGCGGCATAGATCATGCCCGGCAGATTGACATCCATTGCAAAGATTGCGGTGCCGTTCGTCTTGTCGGTATTGTCCTTGCGATGCAGTTTGTCGCTGCCAATCAGCTTGAACTGATCCGGGGTTTTGACGGTCGGTTTTTCAACCGCCTCAAGGGTTGCTGCAATCGCAACAAATTCTCCGAAATGACCGGAATTGGCACCGGATTTCAGCATGCCGTTTTCAACGGTGATGCTGCTGGCATCGACATCCCAGTTCTGGGCAGCCGCACGGACGAGAAGATCACGCGCAGCCGCACCGGCTTCGCGATACTGCATGTAGGAATTGGCGATCGAGGTCGAGCCACCGGTTCCCTGTGCATGGAAGAACAGGTTGGAATAACGTTCATTATCGGCGGGGGCGAATGCCGTCTGAACCGTCGCCCAATCGGCGTCGAGTTCCTCGGCAACCAGTGTCGTGAGGCCGGTGGTCGTGCCTTGGCCCATTTCAAAATGTTTGATAATGACGGTTACCGTGCCATCGGCATCGATTTTGACAAACGGGTTAAGGTCGGTTGCTGCAGCCACACTGCTGCCTGCTGCAAGAACGCCTTTGGCATTGACGCCGACCAGAAGAGCTGCGGTACCGGTTGCTGATCCGATCATAAAGCCGCGACGTGATACATTGATTGTCATGACTTATGCCTCCAGCTTTTCAGATGCCAGTTTGATGGCTTCGTTGATGCGCACATAGGTCACACAACGGCACGCATTGCCGTACATGTATTCCTTGATTTCGTCCTCGGTCGGTTTCGGATTCTCGGTCAGAAGGCCGATGGCCGACATGATCTGTCCGGATTGACACCAGCCACATTGTACGACGTCCTTTTCGCGCCATGCGGCCTGGACCGCTAGGGCGATTTTATCAGTTGCGCCTTCGATGGTGGTGATTTCGCTGTCGACAGCGTCTTCAATAAAGGTCTGGCAGGAACGGGTCGGGTATCCGTCGATATGAACAGTGCATGCGCCGCAATAGGCAACGCCACATCCAAACTTGGTGCCGGTAAGTTCCAGTCCGTCACGCAGAACCCATAATAGCGGGGTGCCGGGTTCTGCTTCGACGGTGCGGGATTCTCCGTTTATTTTTAGCTGATACTGCATGGCCGCCTCATCTCTCTCGATAAACTGTGATTTATCTTCAGATGAGCGGGGGTAACCGATGGGTAAACGCCAATTGGAGGCGTTAAAATGAAGGTCAAACGGGCAATCAGGTGGCAGGAACAAATACCCTGAAGGTTGCGCCGCGACCCGGTGAGCTTTCCACCCAGATCTTGCCCTTGCAATGTTCGACAACGTGTTTGGCAATTGCAAGGCCAAGGCCGGAACCGGATGGACGGGGTTTGTCATCGGGATATTTGCCGCCGCGGGCGAATTTATTGAAGATTACGGCCTGTTCGTCCTTGGCGATGCCATTCCCGTTATCGGTGATCGAAACAAGGTAACCGCCATCCATCACTTCACCGCGGACCTTTACGCTGGGTTCACGTGCCGCGGAAAATTTTGCGGCGTTTGACAACAGGTTGATAAAGACCTGTGTCAGCCGGTCGCGATCCACATGCAGCGTGACAGTCGCAGGCGACAGGTCGAGTTCCAGAACAACCCCCTTGTTGTCGAGCAACCCTTTGATCGCTTCGACACTTTCGTCAAGGACGGACCGCGGATCAACATCCTCCGGCCGCCAGTCGGAATGACCGGCCTCAAGCCTGGCAAGATCAAGATGATCGTCGATCAGGCGGGTCAGCCGTTCGCTTTCGCGTACGATGATGCCCATGAAATGTTCGGCGCGTTCGGGATCAAGTTCCGGTGTGTCGACAAGAATTTCGGAAAAGGACCGGATCGAGGTTAGCGGCGTTCTGAATTCGTGACTGACCATGGTCAGGAATTCATCCTTGAGGCGGTCCAGCTCCTTAAGCCGTTCATTGGCAGCCCGCAACTCGGCAGCGGCACGTTCGAGTTCGTGCGATTTCTGTTCAAGTCGCTGGGAATATTCGATCACATGCGATGTTTCTTCAAGAATTTCGAGAACTTCATCAAGACTGACCATTTCGCCCTTGGCGACCGAAGATACCATCACACGTGCAGACGCCGCCCCGATCGAACCGGCAAGCAACCGCTCGGTAAAGGCGATCATGTCGGTATTGGCTTCACCTTTGCCGCGCCATGGCGTTTCGCGCGTCCAACCGAAATCGCGAAAGGAATGAAACGCGCGTTCACGGCCAAGAAAACGTTCAACCAGTTCATACAGATCGTCAATCGTTGCTGATGACCGCCAGATAACGGTTTCCTGCCCTTTTCGCAGAAACGCATCGACAAACAGGGTGGCCTGAATGCGTTCAAGGGCGCTTGGCGATGTGAAAAGGCTGATCAGGACATAGGCTGCTGTATTGAGTGTGATTGACCAGATCAGGGCATGGGTCAGGGGCTCGAACCCGGTTAGCCCGAACAGGCTTTCCGGACGCAGCCATGGATGGCCGAAGGCACCATGTTCGATCAGCGCCGGGTCCATCCAGCCACTATCGGCAAGCGATGGCAGCAACAGGGTATAGGCCCATATGGCAAAACCGATCACAAGCCCGACCTGCGCACCGATTTTGGTGCCGCCTTTCCAGTAAAGGCCACCAATCATGATCGGTATGAATTGTGCGGTGGATGCAAAGGAAATCAGACCGATTTCAGCCAAGGCGTCACTGGCCCCGGCAGACCGGTAATAGGCAAATCCCATGAATACCACCAGCACGATGGAAGCACGCCGGATGAAAATCAGAAGACCGGTCAGGTCATCACGTTCGGTGAAACGCAGCCATCGAATACGCAGCAATGCCGGAACAACAAGGTCGTTACAGACCATGGTCGACAGTGCGATTGTTGCGACGATCACCATGCTGGTGCTCGCGGATAAACCGCCGACATAGGCAATCAGGGCCAGCAGCGAATGGCCTTCAAAAAGGGGTACGGAAATTACAAAGAAATCCGGATCGGCCCAGCTTGGTAAAACGCCAAGGCCTGCCAAGGCAATTGGCAGGACGAACAAATTCATTGCCAGCAGATAAAGCGGAAAGGCCCAGCTTGCGGTTGACAGGTGACGTTCATCGACATTTTCAACGATGATCACCTGAAACTGGCGCGGCAATGTCAGGATTGCTGCCATGGACAGCATCATCAACGTCATCCAGCGCGCGCTGCCGTTTTCGGGCAGTTGCATCAAGGATGCGGTTTGCGGATTTACCGCGGCCTGATCAAACAGGTCGCCCAATCCGGCAAACATGAAGAAGCAGACAAAAATGCCGACAGCAAGCAGGGCGAACATTTTGACAAGGCTTTCAAAGGCGATGGCGGCAACCATGCCTTCGTGATGTTCATCTGCATCAATAAACCGGGTACCAAACAGAATGCCAAACAGGGCAAGACCAAGAGCTGCCCAAAAGCCGCTATCGGCAAACATGGGCACCTGATTGATGACCGGTGCGGTCATCGCCCCGCCCCAGACGGTCATAACGGTATAGCTGGTGGCGATCGCCTTAAGCTGGAGCGCGATATATGGCGTTGTTCCGATCACCGTGATCAGGGTAACCAGCATCGATAATTGCGTGCTTTTGCCATAACGCGATGAAATGAAATCGGCGATGGAAGTGATGCGATGCGCCTTGGATATCCGCAGCATTTTCCGCAGCAAAAACCACCATCCAAGGAAAATGACCGTCGGACCGAGATAGATCGTCAGATATTCAAGGCCATTGCGTGCAGCCGATCCGACAGCGCCGTAAAAGGTCCATGACGTGCAATAGACTGCAATGGACAGGGTATAAACTGTTGGATTTCGTACCCATGATCGGCCATCACGTGCGCGTTTATCACCCCACCATGCAATTGCATAAAGCAATCCTACATAGGCCAGTGAAACAGCGATGACGAGCTCGGACGACAGCATGCCTATTCCTTTTCCTCCGTCTGGATGCTGTGACGAAGGGCGCGTGTGATGAGCGCACAGCAGCCGATAAACAAGGCCCAGCCGGCAAAGAAATAAACGAACAGGATGGGTAACCCGAACAGCGTTCCTTTAAGCGAAAAGACCCCGACCAAGGGCGGGATCCATGCAAAGAATGCAACAAGGGCAAGGACAAAGGCGCGTTCGGTAAGTTTCCGGGGTGGGGTCATTGGCCAGCTCCCGCTTTTTTGCGCCTAGTTCCGGTCGCCAGCCAGCATGGCCTTGACGCGTGAAACCACATCGCGGGTGGAAAATGGTTTGGTGACAAAGTCGTCAACGCCAAGCTCAAGTCCTTTGCGTCGGTCGACCTCACGGGTTTTGGCCGTCAACATCATGATCGGAACGGGACGGGTTTGCGGATTTTCGCGAACGGCGCGGACAACATCAAAACCGTCGCAGCCCGGCATCATGACATCAAGCAGAACCATGTCAGGAAGGTCGCGCACAATCATTGCGATGGCCATCTGGCCATCGGTGGCAACACTCACGTCATAGCCTTCCTTCTCCATCAGAAAGCTAAGCGATTCGACGATGGTTTCCTCGTCCTCGGCTATCAGGACCTTCGGTCTCTCCGTCACGGACGTTCTCCCCAATATTCGAATTATTATATATGCGATCCTAACCGGTTATTGCGCGAGATTTAATGCTACTTTGGGGTGGTATGGATCTCGTGCCCTGTATCGGCAACCGCATAGGCACGCTGCATGCACTCTTCACGTGGGCATTGTCGGCACCCAATGCCAACCGGAACGGCTGCCTGCGGGGTATCAAGCGGCAATCCGTCTGCATAAACAATGTCACGGGCAAAGGCCGTGTCACAACCAATCATAACGGAATAAACCGATTGCGGCACCCGATACCCTCCGGCACCGGTACGCACAGCACGCGCAATAAAAATATATTCGCTGTCATCGGGCAGGCGAACAAATTGCGGTATTACCCGTTCTGGCGTCAAATAGGCTTCGTGAACCACCCAACGGGGGCAAGCACCGCTGTAACGC
>CAMPHD010000156.1 GCA_946885765.1 uncultured Thalassospira sp. | reverse complement strand
CTTTGGCCTAGTGGCTGTCTTTCGGAATTTCCTTGCCGCGATGACCGACGAGGAAGTCGAAATCAGCCCCCTTGTCCGCGCCAATGACGCTTTTGTAATACAGCGACGCATAACCGCTTTCGGGCACCGGCACCGTTGATTTCCAGTTATCAAGGCGCTTTTTAAGCTCCTCGTCACTGATATCGAGATGCAGTTTGCGGTTCGGCACATCCAGTTCGATCATGTCGCCATTCTGCACCACCGCCAGCGGGCCACCAGCAGCAGCTTCGGGGGATGTATGAAGGACAACCGTGCCATAGGCCGTGCCGCTCATGCGGGCATCGGAAATACGCACCATGTCAGTGATTCCCTTGCGCAGCACCTTGGGCGGCAGCCCCATATTGCCGACCTCGGCCATCCCCGGATAGCCTTTCGGCCCGCAATTTTTCAAAACCATGATGCAGTTTTCATCGATATCAAGGCTTTCGTCATAGATCTTGGCCTTGTAATCGTCGATGTCTTCAAACACCACTGCGCGGCCCCGATGGGTCAGCAATGCCGGTGTTGCGGCTGAGGGTTTCAGAACCGCGCCATTGGGCGCAAGGTTGCCTTTGACAACCGCAATGCCCCCACTTTGGGTCAGGGCCTTTTCGAACGGACGAATAACATCGTCATTCCAGTTCTGAACATCCTTGACCTGATCCCACATGGTATCGCCCGACACGGTCAGCGCATCGTTATGCAGCTTGCCCGCTTCGCCCAGTGCCTTGATCACGACAGGTAAACCACCGGCATAGAAGAATTCCTCCATCAGGTATTTGCCCGATGGCTGCAAATTCACAATCGTCGGAATATCACGCCCCAGACGATCCCAGTCATCAAGCGTCAGATCAATGCCGACACGTCCGGCAATGGCGAGCAAATGGATAACGGCATTGGTCGAACCGCCAATCGCGCCATTGACCCGGATCGCGTTTTCAAACGCTTCCTTGGTCATGACGTCCGATGGTTTCAGATCATCCTTAACCATCTGCACGATCCGGCGGCCCGTCACATGCGCCATCACGCGGCGACGGCTATCCACAGCCGGGATCGCGGCATTCCCAGAAAGCGCCATGCCCAATGCCTCGGCCATGCTGGCCATGGTGGATGCGGTGCCCATCGTGTTGCACGAACCGGGCGAACGCGACATGGCGATTTCGGCTTCAAGGAAATCCTCGGTGCTGATCTTGCCAGCCTTGCGGTCTTCGGAAAGCTGCCACAGCGACGTGCCCGAACCGATATCCTGCCCACGCCATTTACCGTTCAGCATCGGCCCGCCGGTAACCACGATCGCCGGGATATCAACGCTTGCCGCCCCCATCAGAAGCGCCGGGGTGGTTTTATCGCAACCAACCATCAGAACCACACCGTCAAGCGGCGTTCCGCGCAGCGCTTCTTCGACATCCATGGCCGCAAGGTTGCGGACCAACATGGCGGTCGGGCGCAATGTGCTTTCACCCGCCGAGAAAACCGGGAATTCAAGTGGCAGGCCACCCGCTTCGTAAATGCCGTGTTTGACGCGCTCCGCCAGATCACGAAGATGCGCATTGCAGGGGGTCAATTGCGACCAGGTATTGCAAATCCCGATCACCGGACGACCGTCAAACAGATCGGACGGCAGCCCCTGGTTCTTCATCCAGCTGCGGTGATATATATTGTCCTTGCTGGTCCCGCCGAACCAGCCTTCCTGCGACCGCAGGACGCGGGGCCATGCTGCCGGTTTGAACTTCGTCATGCCCGTTCTCCTTTATAAGTTTTTATCGAGACGGGTCCGATCCCATACGGATGTGGCATTACGTATGGGGGACTTTGAACGGCACAGTTCCGCAATTGCCATATCCGGGCAACCGATCCTGTCAAAAACTGCACCGTTCCTCGTCTGCATATTGTTACGCTTTGTTCTTGTTATAGACGTCGAATATCACGGCGGCGAGCAACACCAGCCCCTTGATGACCTGCTGCCAATCGATACCAACCCCGATGATCGACATGCCGTTATTCATGACCCCCATGATCAGCGCGCCAACCACCGCCCCGATCACCTTGCCAACCCCGCCCGACATCGATGCACCACCGATAAAGACCGCGGCAATCACATCAAGTTCGAATGCAAGACCGGCTTTTGGTGTTGCCGTATTCAAGCGCGCGGCAAACACCAGACCGGCCAATGCGGCCAGCATGCCCATATTGGCAAAGGTCAGGAAGGTCAGGCGCTTGGTATTGATGCCCGAAAGCTTGGCCGCCTTTTCATTTCCGCCCAGCGCATAGATACGGCGCCCAAGGGTCGTACTGTTGGTGATGAAGGTAAAGATCGCAATCAGAAGCGCCATCACGATCAAAACGTTCGGCAACCCGCGATAGGTCGACAGAAGATAGGTGACATACAGGATCGCAAGACCCGCAATCGCATGTTTTGCCGCAAAGAACGCTATCGGCTCTTCAACCTCGGCAAACTTCGCCTGCTTGGCACGTGCCCGTAGACCAAGAACCGGCAGAATGACGGCAATCGCAACGCCAAGCACCATCGAAAAGATGTTAAAGCGACCCTCGATCAAACCGGCAAAGAAGTCCGGCAGGAAGCCCGAAGACATCGCTTGGAAGCTGTCAGGGAAAGGACCAACCGATGCCCCGCCCAAAAGGGCAAGCGTCAGCCCCTTGAACACCAACATACCCGCAAGGGTCACGATAAAGGACGGAATGCGCCAATAGGCCACCCAGTATCCTTGGGCCGCACCGATTATCGCCCCGACAATCAGGCAGGCCGGGATCACAATAACCGTCGGCAAGTCCCAATGAACAATCATCACTGCGGCAAGCGCGCCGATAAAGCCGACGACCGAACCAACCGAAAGGTCGATATTGCCGCCAACAATCACCAGCAGCATGCCCACTGCCATGATGATGATATAGCTGTTTTGAAGGAACAGGTTGGTCAGGTTGACCGGTTTAAGCATCACGCCATCGGTCATCACCTGGAAAAAGGCCAGGATCGCGATCAGCGCGACCACCATGCCATATTCGCGCATATGCGTGCGCAGGTAATAACCCATCGATTTGCTGCTGCTTGAAATATCCGTCATTGTCTGCTTCCTCACGCCTTCAGGATCATGCGCATGATTTTTTCCTGGCTGGCATCGTTTGCCGCCAGTTGCCCTTTGATCTCACCTTCGTTCATCACATAGATGCGATCGCACATGCCCAGAAGCTCCGGCATTTCCGACGAGATCATGATGACCCCCTTACCATCGGCTGCCAGCTGGTTGATAATCGTATAAATCTCGTATTTCGCACCGACATCAATGCCGCGTGTCGGTTCGTCCAGAATAAGGACCTCCGGCCCGGCAAACAGCCATTTGGACAAAACAACCTTTTGCTGATTGCCACCCGAGAGATTGACCGCCTTTTGCGCAACATTCGGGGTGCGGATATTGATTTTACTACGATATTGTTGGGCCACCTGACGTTCAGCACCCTCATTGATGACACCGCGTTCGGCAACACCGTCAAGATTGGCCAGCGTGATATTGGTCGTGATGCTTTCTTCAAGCACCAACCCCATTTCCTTGCGGTCCTCGGTGACATAGGCAAGACCTGATGCAATCGCCTTTTCAACGGTCGATACATCCGCAGGCTTGCCATTGATCAGAACTTCGCCGCTGATATCCGCGCCATAGGCACGGCCAAAGACACTCATCGCAAGTTCGGTACGCCCGGCCCCCATCAAACCGGCAATTCCAACAACCTCACCTGCCGCCACATCGATATTGACGTTTTTGACGACCTTGCGCTCAGGATGCAGCGGATGGGTCACATTCCAGTTCCGCACTTCCATCAGCTTGGCCGTACCGATATTGGGCGTACGATCCGGATAACGGTGCGCCATATCACGTCCGACCATATCCTTGACAATATGGTCTTCGGTAATGGTCCCGCCACGGGCATCAAGGGTCGAAATCGCCTTGCCATCGCGAATGACCGTGATGCGGTCGGCAACGCGATTGATCTCGTTCAGTTTGTGTGAAATCAGGATCGATGTGATCCCCTGCGCCTTGAATTCCAGCAACAGGTCCAGAAGCTTCTGGCTATCATTTTCCTGCAAGCTTGCCGTCGGCTCGTCAAGGATCAGAAGCTTGACCTTTTTGGACAGCGCCTTGGCGATTTCAACAAGCTGCTGCTTGCCGACACCGATATTGGTAATCAGTTCGCTGGGTGTTTCGCGAAGTCCGACTTTTTTCAAAAGCTCGCCGGTGCGCGCAAAGGTCGCCGGCCAGTTGATCACACCGTTTTCACAAATCTCGTTGCCCAGAAAGATGTTCTCGGCAATCGACAGCAACGGCACAAGCGCCAGTTCCTGGTGAATGATGATGATGCCGCGCTGTTCGCTATCGCGGATATCCTTGAATTCCTGCACATCCCCGTCATAAAGGATGTCACCTTCATAGGTGCCAATTGGGTAAACACCGCTCAGTACCTTCATCAGGGTCGATTTACCGGCCCCGTTTTCGCCGCAAAGGGCGTGGATTTCACCACGTTCCACCTTCAGGCTGACATCGTCCAGCGCCTTCACCCCCGGAAAGATTTTGGTGATGTTGCGCATTTCCAGGATGGTGTCCATCCGGTCCTCCCACTGCCGATGCTCTCACAACGGCGCTATTCTCGGTCGCAGTCTTGTTTCCCTGCAACTGTCCGTTTCCGGCAGCACAGAAAAAGGCGGGCCAACATATCAGAGCGAGCCCGCCCTTCGTTACATTCAGATCAGTGGATTACTGAACTTCGTCTTTTTCGTAGTAACCTGAACCCACAAGGATTTCTTCCCAGTTGGATTTGTCGACCATAACCGGTTCCAGCAGGTAGGACGGCACAACCTTGACACCGTTATCATAGGTTTTGGTGTCGTTGATGGTCGGCTCTTTACCGGCAAGAACGCTGTCAACCATCGAAACGGTGACACGTGCAAGCTCGCGGGTATCCTTGAAGATCGTGGAATACTGTTCGCCGGCAAGGATCGATTTGACCGACGGAAGTTCGGCGTCCTGACCGGTAACAACCGGCATTTTCATGTCGCCGGAACCATAGCCAACGCCCTTAAGCGATGACAGGATACCGATCGAAAGGCCGTCATAGGGCGACAGGACACCATCAACCTGATCGTCGGTGTAATAAGCCGACAGCAGGTTATCCATACGTGACTGTGCAACCGCACCGTCCCAACGAAGCGTGCCGACCTTGTCCATGCCCATCTGGCCGGATTTGACAACAACAGTGCCTTCATCGATCAACGGCTGCAGAACCGACATCGCGCCGTCATAGAAGAAATAGGCGTTGTTATCGTCCGGCGACCCGCCGAAAAGCTCAACATTAAACGGCGGTTCGCCCTGCGCCAGAAGGCCGTCAACAAGCGAAGTCGCCTGCAGCACGCCAACCTGGAAGTTATCAAAGGTCGAATAGTAATCGACATTGGCACTTTCACGGATCAGACGGTCATAAGCGAAAACCTTGATCCCGGCTGCCTTGGCATTTTCCAGTGCATTCGAAAGCGTGGTGCCGTCGATTGCCGCAATCACAAGGACGTCTACGCCCTTGACGATCATGTTTTCAATCTGGGAAAGCTGGTTGGGAATATCGTCTTCTGCATATTGCAGATCGGTTTTGTAACCGGCGTCTTCGAACTGCTTGACCATGGACTCGCCGTCCGAAATCCAGCGTGCCGAGGATTTGGTGGGCATCGCGATCCCGACATATCCTTTTTCCTGGGCATGTGCATAGCCGCCAGAGATCATCGGGCTCATCATTGCGGCCGCGCCAAGGGCGACCCCTGCCATTACGGCACTGAGACGTTTCATATTTTCCTCCCTAAAAGACACGGCCTTTACAGCCTTTTGCCCGACTTTCCAGGCAAAGCTGCCTGTATGCGCCGCGTCTTTGTTTTTCGCTTGGTGATGCATCCCGTTTTCCCGCAGGATGCGGCGCCATTATTCCGACGCTAGACATAACAATCAAATAAGGAATTTCGAAACTTGCATATCAAAAATGGTATATTAAACTTGCCCGGCAAGGAGAATTATCATGACCGAACCCGCCAAGACGCTGCCGCTCAGTTCCGCGAAATCCCTGCTGTTTCGATCCGGAAATCTGTTTCAGCGCGGCCTGAAGCTTAGCCATCTGCGCATGATCGTCGCGATGGAGGAAACCGGACAAATCAGTCAGGCCGCAGACATGTTGCAAACATCGCAACCCGCAGCATCCCGCCTGTTATCGGAAATGGAAACCATCCTTGAAGCCCGGCTGTGCGTGCGCGGATCACGCGGCATTGAAATGACCAATGCCGGGCGGGCGCTGGCACGGCGCGCGCGCAGCATGCTGATTGAAATCCGCGAGGCCGAACGCGAGATCGAGGATATCAAACATGGCGGCGGCACTGTTTTCATTGGGGCGGTGACCGCCGCGGCAGTTGATCTTGTCGTACCTGCCATCCGTACGGTGCAGTCGATCAATGCCCTGCTTGAAGCCCATGTTTCGGTCGGACCGTCGCATTTGCTGATCAAGGATCTGCTGGCGGGCGATCATGATTTTGTTATTGGGCGTGTCCCCGAAGACATGGACCCCCGCCAATTCAACATCCGCGAAATCCGAAGCGAGAAAATCCGCCTGATGGTCCGGGCCGGTCACCCATTGCTTGCCGAAAACAAAGCGGTATCCCTTGCCCGTCTTGCCAAATTCGAATGGATTTTGCCGCCGCCGGGCAACCTGATGCGCCGCACGATCGAGGATGTTTTTATCTCGCGCCATTTGCCCCTGCCGCATTCCAGCCTGAATTCCGCGTCACTTCTGGTCACTCTTTCCACCCTGTCGGGCACCGATGCCATCGCACCGATGGCCGAAGAAGTCACATCGCTTCTCAGCATCGGGGGCATGATTGCCGAACTGCCATTTGACGGAACGATTGAAATCAAGCCTTACAGCCTGATTACCGCACGCGGGCATCGCCTGTCTCCATCTGCACAACTGGTTTCAGACCATATTCTGGCCCGTATTGAAAAACCTGATCCATAATTTTATGCCGGTGCCCCGCCCCCTACCAAATGCGAGTGGCGCAATGGCATATATTTCGCATAAGATTTTGACACAAATACAAATCATTCCACCGGACACATAATGCGACCTGTAACACTTGCAGCTTTGACAGTTTTGACAACAGGACTGGCACATTTTTCCGCAACAGGATTTGCGCAGGAAAATGCTGCCGAGATGCCGGTTGCCGATCCCTATGTCCTGTTTGATCTGCGCGACGATTTTGTCTGGAACCTGACGCATTACCAAATCCTCAACCCGGACGAGGATGTTGTACGGACCCTGATTACCGAAGCCGATCAGGGGCAGATGATTTTTGATATGGTCCTGCGCGATACGGTCCCGCCCTATTGTGAATTACGGTTTGACCCGACGATTTGTGATGATCGTGGCACCCCGGTCGACTGGTTCAGCGACCTGCCTCAAACCATTTGCATGGATATTCCCGCCAATGTTTTGTTTAACCATGCCGAACGGCTTAAGGG